>JAFOCX010000018.1 GCA_017380975.1 Lachnospiraceae bacterium | reverse complement strand
CCTGCACATAAAAATGCGATGAGTGCAAATGGAACAACGACGGTGGTCCAGTCGATTTTATCTTTTAATGATTCTTGTCTATTCATAGAGAACCTTCTTTCTTATTTTGGAACACATTTTAGATTATGATGTTCAAAAACAATAAAATATATTAATTATTGAACATTATACCATTCTACAGAATGAAAAGCAAGTGAAAAGAAAAAAGCCGAAGACAGGAAACCTATCTTCGGCATAATGAATTTAAGAGCAAAGTACCATATAGAATCCGGTTAAAAGTACCAGACCGATCACGTTGGCTGCGGTAAAGAACATCATGTAGAATCCGGATCTTGCACCTTCGGATTTCATATAAAGCTTCAGGGAGATCAGGCTGGCCATGGAAGCGATCGGAGTACCAAGACCTGCGATGTTGGTTCCGGCTAAAAGTGCCTGCCAGTTCTCTGTGAAACCGGAGAGAAGAACGGCTGCCGGTACATTACTGATCACCTGACTTGCCAGAATGGAAGTCAGCAGCGCATTTTTCTCCATAACTGCAGAAAGGGCTTCATTTACGGACGGGATCACTCCAATGTTGCCTGCAAATACAAAGAAGCAGACGAATGTGATCAGGAGCATATAGTCAACTTCACCAAGAAGATCTTTGGAGAAGAAGAACAGAAGAATCGCAACGATGACCGTTACAACTGCATAATGAATCACATGGAATACGGAAAGCAGAGTCAGTACGAACAGTGCTGCGAACATCAGGCAGAGTTTTGGATGTACCAGCTCCACTTTTTCGGTAAAATTCACGGTGACAGCTTCACTTTTGCGTGTCAGACCGCAGATCAAGAGGCATACAAAACTTACGGCAGCGATCGGAACCACGGTACCAAAGAAGTCGCCTGCAGAAAGTTCGTAATTCGCGTACAGAAAGAGGTTCTGCGGATTTCCGAACGGAGTCGCCATACTTCCCAGGTTGGCAGCGATCGTCTGGAAAACGATCAGGACCGGAGCCGCCTCCATATGTCCGCACATGGAGAGTACCAGGAGTGTGAACGGAACGAAGGTAATGAGCGCCACATCGTTGGTGATCAGCATGGAACTGAAAAACGGGAGCAGGATCAGGACAACGGAAAGTCCACGGGTATTTTTCTGCATGGAAAGCAGTGTCTGAGCCAGCAGGCGGAACACATTACATTTTCCGAAACCTGCCACAAGAGCCATCAGACAGAACAGCAGGCAGAGCGTGCGGAGGTCAATATACTCCAGATAAGCCGCAGAGGGCGGTACAAAAAACATCGAAATAACTGCGCAAACGGCAGCGATACAGAGTACAAACTCTGACTTGAAAAAAGCAATCATCTTTTGTTTCATATTCAATTCTCCATTATGATAATTTTCGGGATTGGATTCTCAAGGATTTTAACACAGAATTGCAAAAAAGAAAATCCGGAAATCAAAGAAATCCGGATTCCTTTTCATTTATAGGAGTTGAGCTACAGGGGGGGAACATAGTTAAATACTGTCTGACCTGTTATGCCAAAACAGAGTGGCACGCGTGAAGTGTTTAGCGTAATACATCCAATAGTGCTATTACCTTCTTCCTTCACTATGTAAACCTGTTTCACGGTGCCAGTCGCGTCTCTGTTTTGGGGAATGGAGTATACTATCTCCTCTGCCACGGGGATGGCAGTATGCAAATTAGAGAAAAATCATATCAACAAGTCATGTCTATACTATAAAACCCTCCTTCAAAAAACCTCAAAAAAAGTCAAGAAGAATTTTAATTTTCTCGATCCGCTTCTAACATCAGGCCATCGATAAATTTTTTAATGCTGACTTTGCCTCCGTAATTCTTTTTGCCGCGGATAAAATCCATCTCTGCTTTGACATCTTCAAAGGAAAAAAGAGTACCGGAATATGTAGTGAAGGTTTCATTCATGAAATCCTCGATGCCCATGTGTGCCACATTGGACATTCCGGCTGCGATCGCGCGTCGGATACGCTGCTCCATGTTTTTTGGAGAGTCGCTGACTTTTTCACACATCTGCGCCACGCTCAGCTGGGAGACCGGGATCTGGTTCGAATGGAGATATTCACAGATCTTGATGATATCCGGACAGCCTTTTTCACCGGACATACCGACGCGGTTCAGGATATATTTCAGCTTTCGTCCATAAGAATCCGTCTTCTCGACCGGAGAAGTCATCTGATTGATCTCCGACATAAACATTTTTCGAATGTTGTTCAGAGTACGTTCGTTTTCTAGTTGTTTTTCAACATTTTTTAGGACAGAAGTCACTTCGATCAGATTGATCGGTTTATTGATAAAGAAATCGATTCCCGCACTGTAGGCTTTGCTGATCAGTTCTTTCGAGGAAACCTGAGAGATCATAATGCACTTGATGCTGTCATTGACTGTGCGGAGTTCTTTGACGAATTCGACACCATCCATGACCGGCATAAAGAAATCGACCAGAACAACGTCCGGTTTGCAGCGTAACACATCCAGAACGTCAGCCGGTTCGCCGCCGCAGTCTCCGCAGACTTCTCCGAGATCCTGGGTTTCAATGATATCCTCCAGAATATTAATAATGGCAAGATCATCTTCTACGATATATATGCGCATTCTTAAACCTCCTTCAGTGATTCAAAAGGAATTCGGATCGTAAATGTGGTGCCTTTGCCAAGCTCAGACTCGACATCGATCGTTCCTTTGAATTTTTCCTCTACCGTTCCTTTTACTCCGTAAAGACCGACACCGCGGTAGATGTTTCCGGTCTTATAATCAAACTTCGTGGAATATCCCATTTTGAAGATATTCGGTAAATGTCTCGGGGAAATTCCCGGACCGTTGTCTGTGATCTGAAATTCATAAACTCCGTCAATCAGACATTCTGTGAGCTGAATGGTTCCCTTAACACCGCGTTTTCCGGAACCGTCGATCGCTTCGATGGCGTTATTGACGATGTTCTTTAAGATGGCCATCAGTTCGTAATGCTCGGTTGTGACAAAATTATCCCTGCATTGAAAATCCAGCTGAATATTGGCCGTACGATGCTCCAGCTGATGATGCGTAGTTGCTTCCAGAATATTAAGAAGATCCTGGAACTGCATTCGCTTTTCATCAAATTCCTCTGTGATCTCGGCTTCAATACCCTGGATGATGCGGATGTAGTCTTTTTTGATCTCGTGAACGTCGCGTGCAATTGCCAGTGACATCCGTTTCATATCTTCCGGAACATCTTCCATTTCGGAAAGCTTTTCATAAAGCTTGTATGCATTTCCCATGACTGATTCGATCTCTTCCGAATTTTTTCTCATGAAATAGATCTCATTTTTTAAAGCAGTCGTCATTAGGAACAGACGGCGGTATCGGTTTTCGTGTTCTTCACTTTTTAAAAGTGCACGGTACTGGGACTCAGCGATCAAAAACAGGCCTGCAAGCAGAGAACGGAACAATGCAATCAGTGCCAGGATCCCGAGATTCCACAGGGTAAATGCATGGGTTTTATTGCTTTCGAAAATACAAAGCTCCATGACGTTGGAGAGAAAGTCGCCGGCAAACAGCGTCAACAACAACAGTCGATAAGAGCAAGTATGCTTGTTAGGGATCAAGATAGTGAAAACAATACCGTAACAAATATAAAAGACAGCATTCGGAAGAAGCAGAAGGATCATATTAGGAACATCTGTGATCCCGCTGCTTCCCCAGACGGAGCGGAAAATGACGAGGAACAATCCTGTGATCGTACATGTTTTAATGGTAGATAAATTCTTTCCGAGCGTCATCAACAGGATCGGAAGCAGGATGACAGCAGTGGAGATACGGAAACCCGGAACGAATGCGTTCCAGTACAATTCGGATGCCAGAGCCAGGATGCCTGCGATCAAAAAATAGCGTTTCCAATCTTTCATAAATAAGCCTCCCAACAACGTTTTGATTATAGATATGATACGTTACCATGCGAAAATTGTCAATCAACGGCACTTAATAATCTACACTGTCGAAACGAAAAAATGTAGGAAAATTAAGCGTGAAACTGTAAATTTGTATTGTAAGATTTAGGGGCTTGCATTATAATATAATCATAGGGTAATCGGCGTAGAATGTTTCCACGCCACAAAAATTATTTTAAATAATGTATAAGAAATGGAGGAGATTTGATATGAAACCGTATCATTTAATGTCCAAGGAAGAGCTCGCTTCTTTAAAAGAGCAGTTAACAGCTGTATACAAAGAGTACCAGGGTAAGAACCTCAGCCTCAACATGGCTCGTGGTAAGCCAAGCTCTGATCAGCTTGATCTCTCCCTTCCGATGTTAGAAATCTTAAACACAACAAGCGACTTCAACACAGTTGACGGCGACACAAGAAACTATGGCGTGCTTACAGGTCTTGCAGAGGCAAAACAGTTCATGGGCGAGATGATGTCCGCTCCGGCTGAGAACGTTTATATGTATGGTTCCGCATCCCTTACATTAATGTTCGATACAGTTTCCCGTTCCTACACACATGGTGTAATGGGCAGCACTCCGTGGTGCAAACTTGATAAAGTGAAATTCCTTTGCCCGGTTCCGGGTTATGACAGACACTTCTCTATCTGTGACTTCTTCGGTATCGAGATGGTTAACATCCCGATGACACCAACAGGTCCGGATATGGATATGGTTGAAGAGTACGTTAACAACGACGAGACAGTAAAAGGTATCTGGTGTGTACCGCTTTACTCCAACCCGTCTGGTGAAGTTTACTCCGACGAGACAGTTAGACGTTTTGCTAACTTAAAACCGGCTGCAAAAGATTTCCGTATTTTCTGGGATAACGCTTACTGCGTACACCACTTATATCCGGAAAAACCGGCTCAGATCCTTGAGATCCTTGAAGAGTGTGCAAAAGCTGGCAACCCGGATATGGTTTACAAATTCGGTTCCACAGCGAAAGTTACATTCCCGGGTGCTGGTATCTCCGCTATCGCTACATCCAAGGCAAACCTTGCAGATATGCAGAAACAGATGAACGCTCAGCTCATCTCCCACGACAAGCTCAACCAGCTTCGTCATGTTCGTTTCCTGAAAGATGGTGCTGGCCTTGCAGCTCACATGGCTAAACACGCTGAACTCCTTCGTCCGAGATTCGAGGCAGTAGACGAGATCCTTAACAAAGAGCTCGCTGGTCTTGAGGTTGGTACATGGACAAAACCGATGGGCGGTTACTTCGTATCCTTCGATTCTCTCGATGGCTGCGCGAAGAAGATCGTTGCTATGTGTAAAGAAGCTGGCGTAGTTATGACAGGCGCTGGTGCTACATTCCCGTACGGCAAAGACCCGAAAGACAGCAACATCCGTATTGCTCCGTCCTTCCCGTCCTTAGAGGAATTAAAACTCGCTGCTGAAATCTTCTGCGTATGCGTTAAGTTAGTAAGCATCGACAAGCTCTTAGAGGCTTAATCCTTGGTACATAAACCAAATAATTAAAGAAATTTTAAGGGACTGCAACCGATTATTCGGTTTGCAGTCCTTTACTTTTTGTGGGGGCTGTAATAAAATAGTGGAAGTGTTTGTGATTGCGGAGGTAATCCGGACAAAACAACAATGGAGAATGATTATGGAAAAGAAAAACAGTGTAATGCGTGAAGGAATTGCGTACCTGATCTTTGGTGTACTGACAACCGTTATTGATTATGTGATCTCCAACGCATTATTTTATTGGACGAATGTTCCGACGATCCCGGCTCAGACGATTGCCTGGGTGGCAGCAGTGTTATTTGCATTTGTGACAAATAAATGGTGGGTATTCGAAAGCCGCACGCTGGTTCCTGCAGAAGTGTGGAAGGAATTTGTTTCCTTTGTTGCCTGCCGTATCGCAACATTTATATTTAATCTGGCCGCGCTGTTTATCATGGTCGATCTGATCGGAATGGAATTCTTTATTTGTAAACTCCTGATCTCAGTGGTTGTAGTGATCTTAAACTATGTCTTCAGCAAGATCCTGATCTTTGCAAAGAAGGATAAAAAATAAAGGAAATGATGGAAAAGGAGCCCCTGTATTATATGGAAGAAAAGAAACGCAGACGCCTGCCGCGCTTAAACAATATCACGGTCCGACCGAACGACGGTCTGAAGATCGCATTTTTTATCCCGATGGTGATCATGGTGATCATTTTTATCCAGCGTGGGATTTTTCCGTTCGGTGACGAGAGTTTTTTGAGAACGGATATGTATCACCAGTATGCTCCGTTCTTCTCGGAGTTTCAGCATAAACTTCGGAATGGCGGAAGTCTCCTCTACAGCTGGGATATCGGAATGGGTGTGAATTTTGCTGCCCTTTATGCGTATTATCTGGCGAGCCCGATGAACTGGCTGATCATGCTTTGTCCGAAGAGCCTGGTCATCGAGTTTATGACCTATATGATCGTATTTAAGATCGGTCTTTCCGGACTGACATTTGCCTGGTATTTAAAGAAACATTGCAAGACAGATTCCATCGGAATCGGTTTCTTTGGTATTTTTTACGCATTATCCGGTTACATGGCAGCCTATAGCTGGAATATTATGTGGTTAGACTGCATTTTACTGTTCCCGCTGATCATGTACGGACTGGAAAAGCTGGTAAGGGAAGGAAATGGATTCCTGTACTGTATTACATTAGGATTATCCATTCTTTCTAACTATTACATCTCCATTATGATCTGTATTTTTATGGTGCTGTATTTTGGCGCCCTTCTGATTCTGGAGAAGATGGATGATTGGGAAGATTACACGGATGCATGCATTCGTTTTGCTGTATATTCTCTGCTTTCCGGAGCAATGGCAGCGGTGGTGCTGCTTCCGGAGATCTATGCACTTCAGTCAACAGCTTCCGGAGATTTCAATTTCCCGAAGACACTGACTTCTTATTTTACGATCTTTGATATGATCGCACGTCATCTGACCTGCGTAGAAACAGAGATCGGACTGGATCACTGGCCGAACATTTATTGTGGCGTGGCAGTTCTGATGTTCTTCTTATTGTATGTGGTTTGCAAAAAGATTTCTGTGAAGGAACGAGCAGTTTACTGTGGATTGCTTCTGATCTTTTTTGCAAGTTTTTCCACGAATGTATTGAACTTTATCTGGCACGGATTCCACTATCCGAACAGTTTGCCGTCCAGACAGTCCTTTATTTATATTTTCCTGATGCTGTTTGTATGCTTCCGTGCATTTATGTATTTGGAAGAAACACCGAAGAAGCATATCAATGCCGCATTTCTGGGAAGTATTTGTTTTGTACTTCTGGCAGAAAAACTGATCGATGCGAAACATTTCCATTTTTCCATTTTCTACGTAGCGATCATTGTATTGTCCATGTACGCGGGCGTTCTGCATATATTTAAGATCGGAAAGCGTGAGCTGGCAGCATGTTTGGCACTGATCCTTGTCTCAGTAGAAGCGGCAGCCAATACTGCAGTAACCAGTGTAACGATCACAAGTCGTGAAGCATATACAAGGGATAATGAAGATGTGTATATGCTGATGGACATGGTTGAGCCATCCGATGATTTTTACCGTGTGGAGAAGAAAACGAGAAAGACAAAGAATGACGGTGCGTGGATGAATTTTCCATCCGTATCCCT
>JAFOCX010000160.1 GCA_017380975.1 Lachnospiraceae bacterium | reverse complement strand
GGCAGAACATTTGACCAAATCCTATACCGAGCGTTTGATCTTTGACGATACGGATTTTTCTATCAACGAAGGCGACAAGATCGGTCTGATCGGTGTCAACGGTACAGGAAAATCTACATTATTAAAATTAGTGGCCGGTTTGGAGGAGCCGGATTCCGGAACCATCGTCCGAGGACGAAACCTGGCGATCCGTTATCTCTCTCAGAATCCGGTATTTGAAAAGGGCGAGACTGTTTTAGAGAGCATCATCCGCGAAAATGACGGACACGACCATGTCTGGGATTTTGAGAGTCAGGCAAAGTCCATGCTCAATAAACTGGGCATTACCAACCATCACGAGGTGGTGGATCATTTGTCCGGCGGCCAGAAAAAGCGAGTGGCTCTGGCTTCCGTTCTGCTTTCGACAGCAGACTTGCTGATCCTGGACGAGCCGACCAACCATCTGGACAGTGAGATGGCAGAGTGGCTGGAGGACTATTTGAAGAAGTTCCGCGGAGCTCTCCTGATGATCACCCATGACCGTTATTTCTTAGACAGCGTGACAAACTGTATTGTAGAGCTGGATAATGGTAAATTGTACCGCTACCAGGCAAATTATGAAGGATTCCTGGAGTTAAAAGCGGAGCGCATGGACATGGAACGTGCATCCGAGAGAAAGCGCCAGTCTATTTTACGCGTGGAGCTGGAGTGGGTGAAGCGTGGTGCGAGAGCGAGAACGACCAAACAGAAAGGACGCCTCCAGAGATACGAAGATTTGAAAAATCAGAAAGGACCGACAGAAGAACTTTCTGTAGAAATGGAATCCGTTTCCAGCAGACTCGGCCGTACGACCGTGGAGCTTTCCGATATTTGCAAAGCTTACGGCGACAAAGTCCTGATCAAGGACTACACATATTTCTTCCTGAAGAACGACCGAATCGGATACATCGGACCGAACGGAAGCGGTAAATCCACATTGATGAAGATCATTGCAGGCTGGGAAAAACCGGATTCCGGAACCATCGAGATCGGACAGACCGTAAAAATGGGTTACTTCTCTCAGGAGAATGAAGACATGGACACCAGTCTGAAGGTCATTGATTATATCAAAAATGTTGCGGAATACGTGAAGACCAAAGACGGAAGCATCAGTGCATCCCAGATGCTGGAGCGTTTCTTATTCCCGCCGTCCGTGCAGTACACCGTGATCGGAAAATTATCCGGCGGAGAGAGAAGAAGACTGTACCTTCTGAAGATCCTGATGGATGCCCCGAACGTACTGATCCTGGACGAGCCGACCAACGACCTGGATATCAAGACCCTGATGATCTTAGAGGATTATCTCGACAGTTTCCAGGGTATTGTGATCACGGTTTCCCATGACCGTTATTTCCTGGACCGCGTGGTTCGCAGAATCTTCGCCTTTGAAGGTGATGGTGTGATCCGTCAGTACGAAGGCGGATTTACGGACTATCAGATCAAGAAGGAAGCTGAGATGGCAACTCTTGGAGAGACAGCCGGCAGCGGAGCAGGTGCGAAAGGCGGAAAAGCTGCAGCAGCCGCAAATGCAGCGGAGCCTGCGAAAAAGACCGAAAAACCGCGTGAGAAAAAACTGAAATTTACATATATGGAACAGCGCGAGTGGGATACCATCGAAGATGATATGGCAGCGCTGGAAGATAAGATTGCAGATCTGGATGCACAGATCGCAGCGTCTGCGACCAATTACGGAAAACTCCGCGAATTGATGGCAGCCAAAGAAGAGACCGAAGCAAAACTGGAAGAGAAGATGGAACGCTGGATGTATTTAAATGATCTGGCGGAGAAAATCGCAGAGCAGAACAAATAAAACGAACCGGGCTCACAATGCCGGAGATAGTAATGGGGGGAACATACTATGGCAAAGAGAACGAATATGATGTATCCGCTGGGCGTGACGATCACAGAGAGCGGAGCCGAGATCCTGGTACAGGCAGAGGCGGAAAAGGTGTCTCTGCTGCTGTTCAAAGCAGGGGAAAAGGAATGTTTCGAACAGTTTGAATTCGCGAAAGAGGAACGAATTGGTGATGTCTGGACTATGAGCCTTCCGGGATATGATCTCAAAGGACTGGAGTACGGATTTGAGGCAGACGGAGAATGGTTTGTGGATCCTTGTGCGAAGGCAGTGACCGGAAGAAAGGTTTGGGGAAGCATTTCTGAAGAACCGGTGCGTGCGCGTGTGACAGATCATTCCTTTAACTGGGACACAGATAAAAGGCCGTGCATTCCATATTCCGATACGATCGTATACCGCTTCCATGTGCGAGGTCTGACCAAGCACCCGTCTTCTCATGTGAGAAATAAAGGAACTTACGCAGGCATTGTGGAGATGATCCCGTATTTTAAGAGTCTGGGCGTGACCAGCCTGGAACTGATGCCGGTTGCTGAGTTCGATGAAGTGATGAAAGAACGGACTCCGTCGGAGATTCCGGGCGGAAAACCGGAGTTAAAACCGAACGGAAAGATCAATTACTGGGGATATGGACCGACATTTCCATATGCGCCGAAGGCTGCGTACGGAACCGGATTCATGCCGGTGGAAACTGAGTTCAAGATCATGGTGAAAGAGCTGCACGATGCAGGTCTGGAATGTATTCCGGAGATGTATTTTACAGGTGAAGAGACGATCCCGCAGGTAGTGGATGTGCTGAGATACTGGGCAGAAGAGTACCATGTAGACGGATTTAAATTATCAGGCGCGGTTCCGACCGAAGCGATCGCAGCAGATCCGTTCCTGAAAGATTTGAAATTATTTGCAGATGACTGGAGCAATGTTTCTATTCCGAAGACAGCCAGAGGAAAACGTCTTGCGGAGTACAATGACAAATTCCAGATGGATATGCGCCGGATCCTGAAGGGTGACCAGGGCATGGTGGAAAAACTGATGGTATGGACCAT
>JAFOCX010000159.1 GCA_017380975.1 Lachnospiraceae bacterium | reverse complement strand
GGTATGGCAAACGGTGAAAAACTGGGCATGGATCCGGTCGCTGAGCCGAAGACTGTGATCGTAGACTACGGCGGAGCAAACGTTGCAAAACCGCTTCACGTTGGCCACCTTCGTGCAGCAGTTATCGGTGAGGCGATCAAACGTATGGGCCGTTTCGTGGGACATACTGTGATCGGTGACGTTCATCTTGGCGACTGGGGTCTCCAGATGGGCCTTATTATCGAGGAATTAAAAGACAGAAAGCCGGAGCTTCCGTACTTTGATGAGAGCTTTACAGGCGAATATCCGACAGAGGCACCGTTTACAATCTCCGAGTTAGAGGAGATCTATCCGGCAGCCAGCGGAAAGTCCAAAGTGGACGAGGCGTTCAAAGAGCGCGCACAGGAGGCAACATTCAAACTTCAGAGCGGATATGCACCGTACCGTGCGATCTGGAATCACATTATGAATGTTTCCTTAAAAGACTTAAAGAAAAACTATTCCAACCTCAATGTTGAGTTTGATCTCTGGAAAGGTGAGAGCGATGCTCAGCCGTATATCCCGGATATGATCCAGGACCTGATCGACAGAGGATTTGCTTATGAGAGCCAGGGCGCTCTTGTTGTAGATATCGCAGAAGAGACAGATACAAAAGAGCTTCCGCCGTGTATCGTCAGAAAGTCTGACGGTGCAGCTTTATATGCAACTTCCGACCTTGCTACGATCGTTGAAAGAGAGCAGGATTTCAAACCGGATCACTATGTATACGTAGTAGACAAACGTCAGGACCTTCACTTCACACAGGTATTCCGTGTTGCGAAGAAGACAGGCATCGTTCGCCCGGACTGCAGACTTGATTTCGTTGGCTTCGGTACAATGAACGGCAAGGATGGAAAACCGTTCAAGACAAGAGAAGGCGGCGTTATGCGTCTTGAGAACCTCATTGCAGACATCAGTGAGGCAGCTTACAACAGAATCATGGAAAACCGTACAGTTTCTGAAGAAGAAGCAAAAGAGACAGCAAAGATCGTTGGTCTGGCTGCATTAAAGTACGGTGATCTTTCCAACCAGGCAACAAAAGATTACGTATTTGATATCGACCGCTTCATTTCCTTCGAAGGAAACACAGGTCCGTACGTACTCTACACAATCGCTCGTATCAACTCTATTCTTAAGAAATATGAGGATACTTGTGAAGTTGCTGCTGATACAACAATCCTTGCACCGTCCGGAGAGCCGGAGAAGACATTAATGTTAGCTCTCTCCAGATTCAGCGAGGTTATGTTAGGAAGCTTCGAGGATCTTGCACCGCACAAGATCTGTGCATACATCTTCGAGCTTGCAAATGCACTGAACCACTTCTACCATGAGACAAGAATCATCGCAGAAGAGGACAAGCAGAAACAGGCCGGCTACATCGGTCTCGTAACTCTTACAAGAAGCGTTCTCCTTACATGTATCGACCTCTTAGGTTTCGATGCTCCGGAGAGAATGTAAGAGCTGCAAAACGATAAACGATCGCGAACGCCCGGCGTCGCGAGGTGGAACTTTACAGAAATGGAGGCAATTATGGAGGTATACGGACTTTCATCAGACACTTTCTGGAAAAGTGAAACGGAAATCAGAGGAACAGTCACGGACTGCGGAAAACGATACCGCGTTCGTATTATGCGCAAGGGTAGTCAGATTCTTGACTACTCTTGTTCGCACGTAGATGAGAGCGGAAGACGGATCAGAGATTGTTCCGTCGGCTGTGGCAATATTGTGGATGTCAGTGACCTTTGTGTTCATGGTCAGGCTCTTTTAGCAGAGCACATGAAAAAAGACAGGGAGAAAAATCTTCGTCCGGTATCCACATCCCAGAAGATCCGCTTTATGGTCAGAGAATATACAAACCGCGAAGTGAGTCGGATCATGGGAGCCGGGGAAGAGGGCAGAGTGCGCCTTGTTCCAAGGCTTTTGTTGTCCAGAGACCAGATCAAGGTGCGGTTTTTTATCGGAAAAGAGAAATTACTCCAGGTAAAGGATCTGGTGACATTCGCTCAGGCGGTCGAGTTCGAGCGTCTTGTCGAGTACGGAAAAGGACTTTCCTTCCATCACAATCTGGATGCATTTGAGGAAAGCTGCCGTCCGCTTGTATTGCTGGTAATGGAAATGGTCGGTACGTATCGGGAACATTACTCTCAGTTCCGCAGAAGCTCTTTAGAGATGCAGCCGGTACTGGGCGAACTGGCTCTCGGAAAAGCAGGAAGAGAACGATTCTTTTCGATCATGGAAGGAAAAGAGATCGAGTGTGAGGATCCTTGGAAAGTGAAGCGTAATCTGACTGTCAAACGTGAAAATCCGCGTTTTGAGATGGTGGTTGAGAAGACCGGAAAAGATGGCGTGAAATTGACGATGCCAAAGGAGATCATGGCATTCCCGGGTGAAAAATGCCTGTTTGTCGCAGATGATGAGGCGATGTACCGATGTGATGAAGAATATACGCAGGCACTTCAGGTGCTGATGGAGTATATGGTCATGGGTACAGATGCAGAGCGTGAAGTTCTCATCAATGACAGGGATATGCCTCTGTTTTATGAGCGTGTCCTGAAGAAAT
>JAFOCX010000158.1 GCA_017380975.1 Lachnospiraceae bacterium | reverse complement strand
GGGTATTTATGGACAAGTTAGAACGTTATTTATTAGAGTATACAGATATTCATCCGAGATGGCTGGATGAGTCTCGTCTGATCTATGTCAGCTCACGTGCAGGTTCTCCGCAGATGTGGGAAGTAAATCTGGAGACACGAGAAAACAAGCAGCGTACATTCTTTAACAGCAAAGTATGCAGCACAATTCCGTACAGAGCAGGAAAACAGATCTTATTTACATTAGATACAAACGGAAGTGAAAATGAGCAGCCGTTCCTGATCGGTTATGATGAGACAGAACCGGTGAACCTGATCGATCGTCCGAAGGTGCTTCATCGCATGGCCGGTTTCATTGATGACGGTAAAAAACTGGTTTATATGTGCAACGCGCGTGACAGAAGATTCCATGATGTTTGCATTTATGATCTGGAAACAAAAGAAGAGCGTATTGTAGCAGAAAATGAGACATTTATGTGCATTTCCCCGAGCCTTTCTCCGGACGGAAAGAAACTTTGCTATATTGCAGACGGCGGTTTTGCAAATCACAGAATCTGGATGATGGACCTTGAAACCGGAAAGACATCTCCGATCCCGGAAGATGCCCGCGTATCCAGAGAGTTAAATCCGGCTTGGAAGAAAGATGGTTCCGGCCTGTTCCTGATCACAGATCGTGACAGAGATAAGAGCCATGTTGCATATTATGATTTTGCGACAAAAGAGTTAACTTCCGTATACCAGTCTGACTATGAGTGCACATATGCAGCATTAAGCTATGACAATAAATACCTGGCAGTGACAGAAAACCAGGATGGTTATGTAAAGATCGTGATCTTAAACACAGATAATTTCCGTGTGGCAGCAGTTCCGAACCTTCCGAAGGCAGGCATGCGTGCAAGTGCCGGTGACCGTGAGCAGCTTGCATGGGCTCCGGGCAGCTATCGCATTGCATTTGCACTGTCAAGCGGACAGATGCCGGCGCGTCTCTGGGTATATGATATGGAGAAAGACGCAGCAGAGCAGGTGACAGACGGCGGAAGACTTTCGAAAGACGAGATGGTGGAAGTACAGCTTTGCAGCTACAAGAGCTACGATGGTCTGGAAGTTCCGTACTGGTTATATGTTCCGAAGGGAAAGAAAGCGGAGAACCTTCCGGTGCTGATCGAGATCCATGGCGGTCCGGAGAGCCAGACAACATGTCTTTACAATGCATACCTGCAGTATATTGTAAGTGAAGGAATCGCAGTTGTTGCACCGAACGTACGTGGTTCAACCGGTTATGGTACAGAGTACTGCCATCTTGACGATCGTGCAAATCGTCTCGATGCGGTAAAAGATATTGAAGCTTTAGTAAAACACCTGGTAGATACAGGCGTTGCTGATGCGAAAAAGATGATCGTTTCCGGTATCAGTTACGGCGGATTTATGACATTATCCTGCTGTGCAAGACTTCCGAAGCTTTGGGCTTGTGCAGTTGCGCAGGTTGGTATGTTTAACCTTGTAACATTCCTTGAGAATACGTCTGATTATCGCCGTACAGCACGTGAGCCGGAGTATGGTTATCTTGCAACAGAGAGAGAGATGTTATTCAACGTTTCTCCGGCTGCGAAAGTGGATGATATGGAGACACCGATCATCATTGCACACGGTGCAAATGACCCGCGAGTTCCGGTAACAGAAGCAGAGCAGGCAGTAGCGAAACTGAAAGACATGGGTGTGGAAGTTGAGTATCTGCGTTATGAGGACGAAGGACATGGTGTTGTGAAGATGCACAACAAACTGGATTGCTATAAGAAGATCGTAGCGTTCATCAAAAAACATATCTAAGATAACAATGGGGTGTTGCATTTGCGACACCCCATTTGCATCATTCGATTATGGACGCTGATTTGCCCGACGTACGAGCATTTGATAGATTTCCGCGAGTCGCGGATAGGCATATTCGATAAAATTTTTGTATGCCGAACAGAAATAATTCTTTTGTGTAGAAGTGGAAGTCACCGGTTCACGATTTCTTCTGCATCCATTTCTGCAAAGTCCAAAATAGCGGCAGTTTTTGCAGTCCTCCGGAATCTGCTTCGACCATTCGATAAAACCGAGGGTTTGACGCTGTTGTTCCATAGTTTCAAAGGAATCTTGATTGATATTTCCCAGATACCACTCGTCCAGCGCATAGAAATCGCAAGGATAAACACTGCCGTCTGCTTCAATGACCCACTGCGCACCACAGACACCTCTCATGTTGCAGCTTTCGGCTCCCTGTCTGGCAATGATCATCATCAGATTTTCGAAATAGCGGTTGTATACGTATCGACCGGATTTCATGTCCAGATACCAGGAATCAAAGGTTGTTTTTAAGAACTCTTCATATCGTTCCGGGGTCAGGGAGTATTCATAACCACCCTGAACCTCTCCGATCGGGTCGAGGCATTCGATGTATTGCTGGTAACGGAAATCATTTTTCTTAAAGAAGTTGTACACTTGCTGTCCGTGGCGGGATGTGGCGGAGGTGACAACCGTTAAAATGTTATAATCTACGTGATATTTGTTGAACAGCTGGATGGAGGACATGACTTTCTGGTATGTACCCTTACCTGCATGGTCAACACGATAGCGGTCGTGGATCTCTTTCGGACCATCCAGAGAGATGCCGACGAGGACTTGATTTTCCACAAACCATTTCGCCCAATCTTCGTTCAGATTGTAGCCATTGGTCTGAAAGGAGTAGTGAACTCTTACCTTTTTTGGATTTGGATGGTCTTTTACATAATCGGTCAATGCTCGGAAAAACGGAAGACCCGCCAGGGAAGGTTCTCCGCCTTGAAATGCAAAAGAGCAGTCTCCGTCTGCAAATATGAGTGCTTTGTCAACCATGGTTTTCATGGTCTCGATGGACATGACTCCCATGGAAGGCACAGTACGGTTTTCGGTTTCATCTGTATAAAAGCAGTAACGGCACCGCATATTGCAGCTGCCGGATGCCGGTTTGACGAGTAAGCTGATCGGCGGCATAGTATCTCCTGTCCGGAAGAGTTTTTCCTGATTATCATAATGAATGTATTATACAATTTTTAAAGATAGATGGCAATCATTGACTTTTTAATTTTGGTTTTGTATAGTTAAGGAAGTGATTTGAAAAATAGGAGAATGAGAATATGGTATTTGTATTAGTATTTGCAATTTGCTTTCTGGCATCTGTCATTGGTGCGATCTGCGGAATCGGTGGCGGTGTGATCATCAAGCCTGCATTGGATGCCTTTGGTATTATGGATGTTTCAACCATCAGTTTTTTATCCGGATGTACGGTTTTATCGATGACAACGTACTCTGTGATCAAGTCAAAACGCAGTGGAAGTTCCAGAATTGATCAGGAGACAGGAATTCCCCTTGCGTTGGGAGCTGCTATTGGAGGCGTGGCAGGTAAGTATCTGTTTCAGATCATTAAACGAATGAGTGCAAATCCGGAACGTGTTGGAGCAATTCAGGCAGTTTGTTTGGTGATTGTAATTTTTGGAACCTTAATGTACACGATCAATAAGAGCAAGATCAAAACACATAAGATCGAATCAAAGGCTGTTTGTGCTTGCATTGGACTCGCGTTAGGAATCATGTCTTCCTTTTTGGGAATTGGCGGAGGTCCGATTAACCTGGTTGTATTCTTTTATTTCTTTTCTATGGATACAAAGACAGCAGCAGAAAATTCATTGTATACAATTCTGTTTTCTCAGATTGCCAGTGTGCTCTATAGT
>JAFOCX010000157.1 GCA_017380975.1 Lachnospiraceae bacterium | reverse complement strand
GGATTTTGATCCGCTATATTTCCAGGACGGTATCGAATTCATCTGGGATCAGCCTAAGAAAGCAAACCGTCGTATCTCCTTTGAACGCCTGAATCAAATTACAGAAGATTATTATCATATGGGACCGGTGATCGATCGAGAGGCGATTCTGATCGAACGCACCAGTTCGGAATTAGTGAAGCAATAATAATTGTAAAACGGAAGTGAAGGATCACTTCCGTTTTTTGCTTCGGGTATTTGGACTATAAAAATTCGAAGTGCCAACCTCGCTTACGCTTCGCTTCAGCTCGGTCGCGGACATTCGCCCTCTGAACATATCATAATCGCAGTGCGTAACTTCACCTCCGCTTACGCTGCGGTTCAGTCACGGGCATTCGCCCTATAATGAAAAAAGAGAAAGAACTAGTTTACATGCAAGCATGACACTGGTTCTTTCTCTTTTTTCATTGCACTTCTCATTGCTTTCGTGAAAGCTACTAACCGGACTTGAACCGGAGACCTCATCCTTACCAAGGATGCGCTCTACCTACTGAGCTATAGTAGCATTACAAGAAACTTTTGATATATTATCACGCATATGTTTTTTTGTCAACAGGAACTTTTTCTCAAGCTGTTTCATATCCTATAGCAAAAAGAGTTCTGAGGTTTCTTATGCCTGATACCAATACAACTCCAAATTTCACAACAGAAGATTCAAATATGTCTGTGATGAGACGTCCGGATCCGGGTCAGATTCCATCTACTCCGATCGCGCCACCAGGCGGTTCGCCGGTCTATCCGGGCGATGACATCGCAAATATTCCTACCACGCCCGTTGCTCCGGAAGGCGGACGCCCGGCTTATCCCGGAAATATGCAGTGGCCGGATCTGAGACCGGATTTTCCGATGTTCCCATTTCCGACACCTACTCCACCCGTTACTTATTTTGGCCAGGTACGTTTCCTAAATGCAACAACAACCGGAATGAATCTGGACGTACTCATTGATGGTCAAAATGTATTTTCCGGCTCTACGTTTGCAACGATTTCCAACTATACTCAGATTTCTGATGGATTCCATACGGTGACAGTTCGCCGTACAAATGGACCAATTCTCTATCAGCAAACCCTTGCTTTTATTTCCGGTGAACGTATCACCATGGTCCTTCTGGATACAAATGGAGGCGTTACATTGTCCAAAGTATCCGATATGGGATGTACGAATGTTCCTGCAGGTTCCGGATGCATCCGCGTCGCCAATATGTCCTACAATGGTTCCAATTATGATGTCCGTCTGTTTAACAACCAGATTGTCTTTGCCGGTGTCGGTTACAAAGAAGTAACTTCTTTTAAACAGGCAACTGCAGGAAATTATACATTCTTTGTTACAAATTCTCAAATTAATATTTCAGCTTTTAATGAACTTCCGCAACTTGTATTTGCTGTGATCACAGGAGCATCGTGCCCCGGCTGTGCAGTTAACAATCCGCTTCTCACTTACAGCATCAACGTTCGTCCAGGCAGAGTTTACACAAGTTATATCATCGGAAATCCGTGGTCTAATATGTACCAGGTATTTACAATTGAGGATTAAACGAGTATCATTTAATAATACAAGAGAGTACATCAAATGCACTCCAAACTCAAAAAACAGGAGATGATCATTATGATCTATAACAATATACTGGATGCAATGGGTCGCACACCCCTTGTTCAATTGAAGCGAATGGTTCCGGAGAATTCTGCTCGTATTTTAGTAAAATTTGAAGGACTCAATGTCGGAGGTTCCATAAAAACACGTGTCGCTTACAATATGATCATGGAGGCTGAACGCCAGCGAAAAATCACAAAGGATACGATCATTGTAGAGCCAACTTCGGGAAATCAGGGAATCGGACTTTCTCTTGTCGGTGCAGTTCTCGGTTATCAAGTCCGGATCATCATGCCGGATTCCGTTAGTGTAGAACGTCAGAAATTAATGCGTCATTACGGTGCGGATGTTGTATTGATCCATGACGAGGGAAATATCGGAGAAGCGATTGATAAGTGTCTTCAGACCGCACTTCAGATGGAAAAAGATGAGCCTAACATTTATGTTCCGCAGCAGTTTTCAAACCCGGCCAATGTAATGGCTCACAAAAACCAGGTTGCTAAAGAAATTCTTGCAGATGTTGATGGTCCGATCGATGGATTCTGTTCCGGTATCGGAACCGGAGGAACCATTACCGGCGTCGGAGAAGTTTTAAAAACCACAAATCCGAATATGACCATATGGGCGATCGAACCGGAACATGCTGCCGTTCTTTCCGGCGGTGCCATCAGTTCTCACTTCCAGATGGGAATCGGAGACGGAATTGTTCCGGAGATTCTCAATCAGGAAATCTATGACGATATCTGCATTATCACCGATGCAGAAGCAATTGAAACAGCCAAAGATCTGGCCAGAAAAGAAGGACTGATGTGCGGAATCTCTTCAGGCACCAATGTAGCAGCAGCGATCAAACTGGCAAAAAAGCTCGGTCCGGGCAAGACTGTCGTTACAATCCTTCCGGACACCGCAGAACGTTATTTCTCCACACCACTGTTTGATGGGGAATAATCTTTATCATGCCACCAAAAAAGCGGATACTCCTTTCATGGAGCATCCGCTTAAATTTTTGAATGCTATTTCGCGCCAAGTCTCTGTCTCACGATCTCATAAGCCAGAACACCTGCAGCTACAGATGCATTGAGAGAATCAATATCACCTTTCATCGGAATGGAAGCGATCATATCACACTTCTCCTTTACAAGGCGGCTCACACCATCTCCCTCATTGCCGATCACAAGACCGATAGACCCCTTCAGATTCAGACGATACATTACTTCACCGCCCATATCTGCGCAGACAAACCACATGCCCTTCTCTTTCAGTTCTTCGATCGTATTCGCGATATTAGTAACCTTTGCAACCGGTGTATAGTTCAGCGCACCGGCAGAAGTTCTTGCAACAGTTGCAGTCAGACCAACGGCTCTTCTCTTCGGAATGATCACACCGTGAGCACCTGCCAGGTTCGCAGTTCTGATGATCGCACCAAGATTGTGCGGATCTTCAATACCATCTAACAGGAATACAAACGGCGGTTCTCCCTTCTCTTCTGCGATCTTCAGGATATCTTCCACTTCTGCATACTCATACGCAGCCGCGAAAGCAATAACTCCCTGATGATGACCGGTATCAGAAAGCTGATCCAGGCGCTCCTTTGCAACGAAATTCACGATCGTATCGTGCTTTTTCGCTTCTCGAACGATGGATTTTACCGGACCGTCCTGACAGCCATCCAGTACGAACAGCTTATCAATGGTCTTACCGGAACGAAATGCCTCCATAACGGCGTTACGTCCCTCTATTGTTAATTCTTCGTATCTCATTCTATTTCTCCATTTCTCCGAGCTTGGCAAGTCCGTGGCTCACCAGTTCCACCAGTCTCTGATGGTTCTCCGAAAGATATAAATAACCAACCAGTGCTTCAAATCCGGTTGCCATGCGATAATCTTTCATGGAAGCATTTTTTGCCATGGTATATGATTTCGCATTTCGACCTCTCTTGTAGACAGCCATCTCTTCCTCGGTGAATTCCTCCATAAGAGCCATGACCATCTTTGCCTGTGTCTCTGCCTTTACCAGAGCCGCAGAATGCTTATGAAGTTTGTTGACCTGCACACTGCCGCCATTTACAACCTTCGTACGGATCATGATCTCATAAACAGCATCTCCGACGTAAGCCAATACCAGAGGTGAGTACATTCCGGCATCGACTTCTTCAAGCTGAAATGCCTCTTTAAAAAAGCTTAAGCTTTCTCCCATTTTACGCCCTCTCTTGTATCCTTAATGATAATGCCATGCTCTAACAGTTCATTGCGGATCGCATCGGCAAGAGCGAAATCTTTTGCCTTCTTAGCAGCTTTTCTTTCTTCGATCTTAGCAAGTACAAACGCTTCGAGTTCTGCATCAACACCGCTCTCTTCTTCCTGTACCTCTTCCTTCAGAAGATCAAGGCTGAGAACATAATCATAGCTGTCGATGATCGCACGTTTTGTAGCGCCGTTCAGTTCAGCCTTTAATACATCATAGAGAAGAGTAATACCCATGGATGTATTTACATCGTTGCCGACTGCTTCAACAAATTTCTCTTTATATTCTGCAACCGCTGCCTCATCTACAGTACCGTCTTTTTCCAGGTTTGCGATACGCTTTTTCAGTTTCTTATAAGTACCCTCTGCCTGATCAAGAGCCTCATAGGAGAATACAAGCGGACTTCTGTAGTGGGACTGTAAGCAGAACAGTCTGTATGCCAGCGGATTGTATCCCTTGGACTCCAGTAAGGAAACTGTCAGGAATTCACCTTTGGACTTACTCATCTTACCGGACTGATCATTTAAATGATGCACATGGAACCAGTAATTACACCACTTGTGGCCAAGATATGCTTCACTCTGTGCGATCTCGTTTGTGTGGTGCGGGAACATGTTGTCGATACCGCCGCAATGGATATCCATATACTCACCAAGATGCTTCATGCTGATGCAGGAGCACTCAATGTGCCATCCCGGATAACCAACACCCCACGGGCTGTCCCATTTTAATGCCTGATCTTCGAACTTGGACTTAGTGAACCAGAGAACGAAGTCATTTTTATTCTTTTTATTTGTATCTTCTGTAACGTCATCACGAACACCAACCATCAGATCTTCTTCACTGTGGTTGCCAAATACATAATAATCGCCTAACTTGGATGTATCGAAGTAGATGTTTTCTCCTGCCTGATAAGCATAGCCCTTCTCAAGAAGTGTCTCGATCATCTCGATAAAGCTGTCGATACAGTTTGTAGCCGGCTCCACAACATCCGGAGTCTTAATGTTCAGTTTTGCACAGTCAGAGAAGAACGCATCTGTATAGAACTGAGCGATCTCCATGATCGTCTTATTCTCTCTCTTTGCACCCTTCAGCATCTTATCTTCACCTGTATCCGCGTCGGAAGAAAGATGACCAACGTCTGTAATGTTCATAACACGTTTTACATCATATCCGGAATAACGAAGAACTTTCTCTAAAACGTCTTCCATGATGTAACTTCTGAGGTTACCGATGTGCGCAAAATGATACACAGTCGGTCCACATGTATACATATTTACTTTGCCCGGAACAAACGGGACAAAATCTTCTTTTTTTCTTGTGAGTGTATTAAAAATTTTCATACTCCAGCTCCTTATATTCTAATAGTTTCATTATCAAAACAAACATATCCACATCTTACCACTTCTCCGGTACAGATGCAAGCCACTTTCATCTACTCATGTCTACAGCCCGGGCAGCCGCCACAGCCGCCATCACGCCCCATTCTGTCTTCGAAATTAAAATCTGCAACCGTCGAGAGCAGACAAATCGCCTGAGCAGAAATACCTTCTCCGGTTCCTGTAAATCCCATGCCTTCTTCTGTGGTTGCCTTCACACAGACCTGATGCTTCTCAATTCCAAGAGCCGCTGCAATATTATCCATCATCTGCGGACGATAATTTAACAGCTTCGGTCTCTGGGCAATGATCGTAGAATCAATGTTCTCGATCATAAATCCATTCTCCGCGAGAAGTCCTCCCACACACTTCAGAAGTTCAATGCTGGAAATGCCTTTATATTTTTCATCTGTATCCGGAAAATGCTCACCAATATCTCCGAGCGCAGCCGCGCCGAGAAGTGCATCCATGATCGCATGAACGATCACGTCTGCATCCGAATGGCCCAGCAGACCCTTCTCATAAGGAATTTCCACTCCTCCGAGAATCAGTTTTCTGCCTTCCACCAGTCGATGCACATCATATCCCTGACCGATTCTCATATCTTTTCCCTCATCTCTCCTGGATCCTCACTGATCCATATATCTATGTCTGTATCCTTATGAACCGATCACACGGATCCTTTTCGGGATACAGCGAATCTCCATATCCTGCTGACACATACAGCTCTCACCGTCAACATGTACGGCTAACGGTCTGTTCAGATGAACAGAAGCTTCATTGCACTCGTACACACGAACACCTCGTTCCTTCTTACGGACTCCCATAACGACATCCTTCAGGATCGGAACCATATTGCTCTTTTTCGAACTGTTTGCCACATATACTTTCATCTTACTGCTGTCTGAATCTAAGTGCTCCGGAACATTCTTCTTTTTCTTTTGTTCGTCGTCGCAGACATGGAATGTCACAAAGTACAAATGATTAAATTCCACACGCTTCGTCTGATCAAAGATAATGTATCCTTTTACCGGTTTTGCCAGAGCCAGCTGTTTCATACCAATGCAAAACTGGAGCATCCGATTCATACGAAATCTGCCCATCTGCGTCCTTGCAGAAGAACATAATAAATTATGACAAATCGCTGCATCCAGACCAATACCGCAGCGTCCTCCGAATCTTCGGTTGAAGATCTCATCTCCGCCGCTTGTCAGAACACCGTAATTCATCATCCGATAATACTTCGGGTGAAGCACCCGCTTTATCTGTCCGTTTACTTTTACATATGACTGAAATCCCTTAGAAAGCGCATTGCGAAATCCTGCCGGAACATAACCCAGTGTGATCATTCCTTTAAAAGAAACACCGTTCAGTACCTCATTGTACGTTCCTTCACCGCCGACAACAACCAAAATCTTCGCCTCATCTTTATCTGCTGTCAAGGTTCTGGCGATATTCGCCGCATCACCCTGACGCTCTGTAAAGAAAACGCGATATTCCTCACTGTCATTTTCAAGCTGTCGCTCCAGACGCTTCCAAATACGGTACCCTTTTCCGGCTCCTGCGCTGGGATTCACAATAAACTGATACATAGTGCCTCCCGACATACTTACAGTAGTATACTCTACGTTATTATACCATATATTGTAGAAAAAAGAAAAAAAATATTTATAAAAAAAGTGTTGACATTTTATAAATGATAAGTTATACTACCAAAGTCGCAAGTGATTAACACGAAACGACAAGAGTTACGGGGTCTTAGCTCAGCTGGGAGAGCATCTGCCTTACAAGCAGAGGGTCACAGGTTCGAGCCCTGTAGGCCCCACTCTATTTGGCGGAATAGCTCAGTTGGCTAGAGCATACGGTTCATACCCGTAGTGTCGAGAGTTCGAATCTCCCTTCCGCTACTGCCTTTCTTATGAAAGGCTCCTCAATATGGCGGAATAGCTCAGTTGGCTAGAGCATACGGTTCATACCCGTAGTGTCGAGAGTTCGAATCTCCCTTCCGCTACTTAAGCTCTTGAGTGATCAAGAGCTTTTTTGTTGTTTAAAT
>JAFOCX010000156.1 GCA_017380975.1 Lachnospiraceae bacterium | reverse complement strand
AATGCGTGTATTCAAAAATCTCAGTACAATTTTCTCTCCGTAGACGGTCGGAACGGAGCTTGCTCGAAGATCCATCTCAACACCGTCCACCACGACTTTACAATGACCGTCCTGAGGCAATCGTTTCTCCGCAATATCCATTCCGCATAATATCTTCGCGCGTGCGATCAGAGATGGATGTGCCTCCGATTCCAGTTTCATGTGCTCTACCAACATGCCGTCCACTCGGATTCGGACCATCAGACATTCTTCGCGCGGCTCAATATGAATATCGCTTGCGCTTTTTCTATAACCGTCCAACAACAGTTTTTCCAGAAGCACAACTGCGGATTGTTCGGTTTTCTCTTGTTCATTTCGTTTCAAAATATTATGTCTCATCCTAATCCCTTTCTTCTATCCGAATCACTTGTATCTCAAGACCTTGCCCGGATCGGTCTTCTTTTTGAAATAGCCATCCATCACTGGCTAGTTCTGTATTTTCATCAATCTTTAAACGTAATGTTCCGGAAATATACTCCGAATCCTCTGCCAGCTGTTCTTTCAACGTGTCCGCCATATTGGAGATTTCATCTGCTCGACGTTCCATTTTACGAGCAGCTGCAGAACCGGAGAGTAATAACTGAGATGCCATCAATAAGATTACAAATGCAGCCATAACTTCTGCCAAGGTGGATCCTTTCTCATTTTTCATCATTCTGATCATGACTCCTTTCTTTCTGCATGAAAGGCTGTTGATGACGTTGCAGTCACAGCGTTAGAATCGGTCATCACACTTTCTTTTGCAGATATCTCTAACACTCTTTGCACTCGTTCCTTCTTCGCTCCGATTTCGACTTCTGCAAATAAGTACAGTCCCTCATCTTCATAATCGGCCCAAATCGTAACCGGAACATCTATCTGAATCTCTCCATCCCCTGATTCAAATTTCAGTATCGTTTCCGTTCTTTCCAGCCCGGTCTCGATCCATTCTATATTTCCGTTTGCAATTTCATTTTCCATTAATTGCAGTGCTGCTTCCGCAGCATATCTTGCTTCTTCTTTCCGGATTCGCAGAAGTGCTGCCCTGTGACGGAACCCGGATGTGGAAAATAAAGAAGTCAGAAACAATAAGATCATCATGATCAATGCCAACACCTGAATCATTACAAAACCGTCATCTTTTCGTATTCTCATATTTCCACCTCCGTTTCTTTTGTCACAAAATGTATCATCCAATATACTCGTATAAACTCCACATCGGGATCATGATTCCAAGCAGGATCACGGCAACGACAATACCAATCACCACGATCATCAGCGGCTCGATCATTGAAACAAGTTTATTGATCGCAATTTCCGCCTCATGTTCATAACCTTCTGCCAGACTGAGCAGCATCATATCCAGCTTTCCTGTCTCTTCTCCCACAAAAATGACTGCAGGAAGTTTCTTGTCCAGTCCATGTACAGATTCTATTGCATGACTCAGTGACGCTCCATTCTCTACCGCACACACCACGTCCAGGATCTGTGTCTCCAAATATCGATTCCCTATTGTTCTCGATGTAATTTCCAGACCAATCACCATTGGAATACCACTGGCATACAAGCCACTTAAACTCCTTGCAAATCTGGCAGTATAAATCGTTTTCATCTGTTTCCCGATAATAGGAACATAGAGAATCATTTTATCAATTATGTATTTTACAGAATGTATAGAAAGAATTACCGGTTCCAGCAAGATCATCACGACCATCCCAGCCACGACGATATGCCAATCATGTTTCAAAAATGCACTGATCCTCATCAAAATCCTGGTCACAAGCGGAAGCTCCACTCCGGAAAACAGCGGTTCTACCATTGGCATAATGACCAGAAAGACAAACAGAACGATCGTAATCGCCATGATGCATAAAATCTTCGGATACATGGTTGCCGCTTTCATCTGCGTCATCGTCCGATGTTCTTTCCGATAATGTTCCGCCAGATTGTTCGCTGTTTTCTCTAACTGGCCACTGACTTCCGCTGCACGGATCATATTAACTGCCATTTCAGGAAACACTCCCAGAGCTTCCATAGAATCGCCAATCGGATATCCACGTTTGATCCTATCTTCTAATTCACTATAAATCCTTGCTATCCGCTTATTTTCTGTTGTATTCTTTAAAATCTCCATCGCTTTCGCCATGGTAATCCCTGCGCCGGTCATGACACCAATTTGCCTGCACATATCAGACAGTACATCCGCTGCCAATTTCCGATTCTTTATACGACGTAACATATCCATTGTATCCTCCGTATGCTATACAAATAAGCCAAAATACCATCGAATCAGTTCATTTCCCCAAACCATGGCAACCCACATTCCAAGGCTCAAAGCCGGACCAAATGCCATATGAGAGGTTTTACCTTTTTGCTGTTTCTTTCTTATTAACAGTATCATCGCTTGCAGACCGCCGAATATAAAACTAAGATACGCTCCTACAAATGTTCGTTTCCAACCAAGATAAAATCCCATAACAGCTACCAGTTTTATATCTCCGCCTCCAAATGCTTCAGGAATGATCAAACATAAGAAATACATGGGAACAGAAATAATTAGAAACCCTATGATCCTGTCTGCCAACCCTACATCCGTATTCTGTATACATGATACCAAGCCACAAACACCAATTGCCAGATTCAGCTTATTGGGAATTTTCATAGTTTTATGATCCGTATAGGCGATCTTTGCTAATAGAATGGTGATCAGTATTTCAATCATTTCATTCTCCTTAAAATAAAAATAGCGCGGCATATTTCAGCCACGCCGTTGTAACATAATCGAAAAAGTTTCGTTAAATTAATATTATAAAAGTCCCGGTGTTTTGTCAATTGATTCACTTTTTTCGTTTCAAGAAATCGTTTTTTATAATGATTTTGATTTTTGCATGATCTTGCAAACAATCACACCTGCCATGGTGCTGATCGTTGTCGCGATCAACGCCGGACCAACGATCGACATGGGATCTGCACTTCCATACTCTGCCCGATACGCGATCATATTGATCGGAATTAATTGCAAAGAGGAAATATTCATGATCAGAAAGGTGCACATTTCATCATTGGCGGTTCCACGTGCAACCGAATGATCTTGAGACTTCCTGCGCTCTTCCTCCAGCTTTTCCAGTTCCTCCATTGCCTTCAATCCTGCGGGTGTGGCAGCCCATCCAAGCCCCAGTACGTTAGCGATCATGTTAGTGGAAATTGCCTCCGCAGCCGGATGCTCTTCCGGAAGTCTCGGAAACAAAAAGCGAATAATTGGTCTCATTCTCTTGGTCATCGCCTCTATCAATCCCGATTCTTCTCCAATTTTTAGGATCCCGCACCAAAACGACATGATCCCCAACATGGTTATGCTCAGTGCCACTGCTTCTTTTGCAGAATTCAAAATTCCTTCCGTGACCTCTCCCAAGGTTCCGTGTACCGCTCCCCACATAATTCCCACAAGCATCATTCCGGCCCATAAGTAATTTAACATATAAAAATCCCACCTTTCTGTCAAACCTCTATGACAGTCGGGTGGGATTTATTCTCATCATTTTTATTTTCTACACGTCTCCGCAAAGTTCCTTCATGACATCGGAAACGGTCTCGATCTTCGTGCTTCGATAAGCATTGCTTCCGCAAAACAGAAGCGCTTCGTCCACGTTACCTTCAGCAGCATTGATCAGTGCCTTCGTAATACAATATGGAGTTTCTGCCGGATTGCAATGCGCAAGGCACCGAAAGCATCGTGTGACCGGGATTTTTCCTTCCTGCACCTGCTCTAAAAATCGATTTTTGATGGCACGACCGGGCATTCCAACCGGACTCTTTACAATTACGATATCTTCTTCTTTCGCATGGATATACGCCTGCTTGTAAGCAGTGTCTGCATCACATTCTTCCGTTGTAACAAAACGAGTTGCCACCTGCACACCATTTGCTCCAAGTTCTAACTGACGCAGGACATCCGCATGATCATAGACACCTCCGGCAACGATGACCGGGATTTCTTTTTTATATTTATCCGCAAACTCTTTTACCGTATTGATAATGCTGCGGATTTCTTCCTCATATTTGCTTTGCTTATATGTCTTGGATACAGATTCGGTATCAGCTCCAAATTCCGTCAGCTGCTCTTCGGAAAATCCCAGATGACCTCCCGCACAAGGTCCTTCAATTACTACAAAATCCGGAGCAGTCTTATGTTTGCGATCCCACATGCGACAGATAACCATCGCAGATTTTACAGAAGATACGATCGGAGCGATCATTGTGCGTTGTTTTTTCCTGCCTTCTGCCAAAAGCTCTTCTTCTGCCTCTGCAACGAATTTTGGCAAATCTACAGGGAGGCCGGCCCCGGAAATGATAACGTTTGCACCGGCTTTCACGGCTTCCTTCACATACTGCTTATACCCGTTTGCAGCAACCATGATATTAAAGCCAAGAACACCTTCCGGCGCGATTGCACGTGCCTTTGCAAATTCTTCATGAATCGCTTTTAGATTTGCATTCATCGGGTTTTTCGTAAATTCCGGATCCCTGGACCCAATCTGGGCGGTTGATATGATTCCGACCCCTCCGACTTTTGCAACAGCTCCTGCCAGCGAAGAAAGACTGATTCCCACACCCATTCCGCCTTGAATGATCGGATATTTTGCATTATAAGGACCGATCTTCAGTGGTTTTATTGCCATTTTTTTATTCATATCATATTTCCTTTTCTCATTTAGAACTTTCGGAATCTATCATATCGATTATTCACAATGTCCTCTGCGTCACGATCAAACCAGGTTTCAAAAAACTCTGTCATGGACTGTTTCAGCTTTTCGGTTATCATTGGCAGCGTATCCCGATTTGCAGGTTCTTCTTCCGGGATCACTCGATCAATAACTCCCAGTTCTTTCAGTTCCGAAGCAGTGATTTTCATGACTTTCGCTGCCTCTCCGGCTTTTTTGCTGTCCTTCCAGAGAATGGACGCGAATCCTTCCGGAGACAGAATAGAATAAATGGCATTCTCCATCATCCACACCTCGTTTGCAACTGCCATTGCCAGAGCACCGCCACTTCCGCCTTCCCCAATGACGATCGATAAAATCGGCACTTTTAAGGAAGACATTTCAAATAAGTTTCTTGCAATAGCTTCTCCCTGACCACGTTCTTCTGCCTCGATTCCGCAGAACGCACCCGGTGTATCGATCAAGCATATGATTGGACGGTTAAATGCCTCCGCTTGTTTCATGAGTCGAAGAGCCTTTCTGTATCCATCAGGGGAAGGCATTCCGAAATTTCGGAAAATATTGTCTTTTGTTGTCTTTCCCTTTTCCTGTCCGATCACTGTGACCGGAATTCCTCGGAAACTTGCGATACCTCCAATAATGGCACCGTCATCTTTGAAGTAACGATCACCATGAAATTCTATAAAATCATCAAACAATGCACCGATATAATCAGATGCCGCCAAACGATCCGTCTTTCTGGAAAGCTGAACCGAGTCCCAGGCACTTCGTATCCTTGCCTTCATCTGACGTGTTCCCTTTAACTGACTCACAGATGTAACCCTTTGACTGCACTTCGCATCATACGCATACTCTGTTCTTCCATTATGAAGTTTCAAAATATTCGTCAAAATTTTCTTCATTTCTTCACGCTTTACGATTTTATCGATAAAACCATGTTCTAAGAGAAATTCTGCGGTCTGGAATCCTTCCGGCAATTTCTGACCAATGGTCTGTTCAATGACTCTCGGACCTGCAAATCCGATCAACGCTCCCGGCTCTGCCAAAATAATATCTCCAAGCATTGCAAAACTGGCAGTTACTCCTCCTGTGGTCGGATCTGTAAGCACACTTACAAATAACTGACCGGCCTCGTGATGACGCTTCAATGCTGCGGATGTTTTTGCCATCTGCATGAGAGAGATCATTCCCTCCTGCATTCGTGCTCCTCCGGAACATGCAAACAGGATTACCGGAAGTTTTTCTTTTGTCGCACGTTCCACTGCACGTGTGATCTTCTCACCCACGTTATGTCCCATGCTGCTCATCAAAAATCGAGCATCACACACGCCTAGCACAGCCGGATATCCTCCGATCTGAACGCGTCCTGTTACAATTGCCTCGTTCAGATTTGTCTTTTCGCGTGCTGCAAGAATTTTCTTCTCATAACCCGGGAACTGAAGCGGATTGGATATTTCCATCTCACAATCCCACTCTTCAAAGGAATCCGCATCCGCGATCATGTTGATTCTGCGATATGCACTGATTCGAAAATACCCGCCGCATTTAGGGCAGATATTGTGATTTTCATAAACATCTTCTATATAAATCGGTTTTCCGCATTTATTACACTTTCGCCAGAGATCAGCCGGAATGGTATTCGTATGATATTTTGTATCAATTTTCGTATATGTTTTCTTAAACATATTTTTTAACATGCAAACACCTACTTTGCCTTTACTTCGTAAAATATTTTGAGATGAAATCCGTGTCGATATCTCCTGCCTCAAAATCCGGATTATTTATAATTTCATACTGAAAATCCAGATTTGTTTTAACGCCTTCAATGACTAACTCGCCAAGAGCGCTTCGCATCTTTGCAATGGCAGACGCTCTGTCTTTATCATGTACGATCAACTTCAAAATCATGGAATCATAATTTGCCGGGATTCTATAATTGTTATATACCGCGGTATCCACACGGATCCCGCGTCCGCCCGGTAAGTGAAGTTCCGTTATCGTACCCGGACAAGGCCTAAAGTTTTTCTCGGGATCTTCCGCGTTGATCCTGCACTCAATTGCATGTCCGACAATATTAATCTCTTCCTGTTTTACAGAGAGTTCTTCTCCTGCTGCAATACGAATCTGTTCTTTGATCAAATCGATATCTGTTACTGCCTCTGTGACCGGATGTTCCACCTGAATTCTTGTGTTCATTTCCATGAAATAAAAATTTCCGCTCTGGTCCAGCAAGAATTCAATTGTTCCTGCATTTTCATATCCGACTGCTTTTGCAGCCCGAACCGCAGTTTCTCCCATGCGGGCACGCAGCTCTGAAGAAATCGCAATAGAAGGAGCTTCTTCCAACACCTTCTGATGTCTTCTCTGAATAGAGCAGTCACGTTCTCCCAGATGGACCACATTTCCATGACGATCCGCCAGTATCTGAAACTCAATATGACGCGGGCGTTCGATAAATCGTTCTATATACATCGTGTTATCCGAAAATCCTTTGATCGATTCCATCTGAGCATTCTGAAAATTGATCTCAAAATCTTCTTCCGATTCGGAAATGCGCATTCCTTTTCCACCGCCGCCGCTGGAAGCTTTGATCATAACCGGAAAACCAACTTCTTTTGCAGTTTTCAGACCTTCTTCAATCGTAAAGACAGGATTCTTACTGCCCGGAATAACAGGAACACCTGCTTCCATCATGGTTTTTCTTGCTTCGGATTTATTTCCCATTTTATGGATGATCTCCGCAGATGGTCCGATGAAACGAATGCCGCATTTCTCACAAAGCTCTGCAAATCTCGCATTCTCTGATAAAAAACCAAATCCTGGGTGGATCGCATCTGCTTTCATGGTTACGCATGCGGAAAGGATCCGCTCCATATCCAGATAACTCTCAGAAGAAGCTGCCGGACCGATACAGATCGCTTCATCTGCAAGCATTGTATGAAGCGCTTCTTTGTCTGCTTCTGAATAAACAGCAACGGTTTTGATTCCCATTTCTCTGCACGCGCGAATGATGCGGACTGCGATTTCTCCGCGGTTTGCGACTAAAATTTTCTGAAACATATCTTCACCTGCCTCATTCATCCTATATCGTTCTATGAAACGGCAAACGTCAATTCTGCAGATACTGCCGCTTTTCCGTCAACTGTTGCAACCGCTTTACCGATTCCAACCGGACCTTTCTGTTTGATAATTTCACACTCCAGGCGAAGCTTATCACCCGGGATTACTTTTCTCTTAAACTTGACGTTGTTCATTCCGCCAAAATAAGCAACCTTACCTTTATTCTCTTCCACACTTAAGATCGCAGCCGCACCGGTCTGCGCCAATGCTTCCACGATCAGAACACCCGGCATAACCGGCTCCTGCGGAAAATGCCCCTGAAAATAAGGCTCGTTATAAGTCACACATTTATATCCGACCGCACGTACACCCGGTTCCAGTTCTTCAATACAATCAATTAAAAGAAATGGATGTCTGTGCGGGATAATATCCTGAATTTCTTTGATTCCTAACATTGCTTTCTCCTGCCAAAATAGTTGCATGATCAACGGACCACGATAAGTGGCTGACCATACTCCACTGTGTCTTCGTTATTCACAAGGATCTCTTCCACGATTCCGTCGTATTCACTTTCAATCTCGTTCATTAGCTTCATTGCTTCCACGATTCCAACTACCTGACCCTTTTTTACACGATCTCCTACTTTCACGAAAGAATCCGCATCCGGAGCCGGAGATGTGTAAAAGGTTCCTACAAGCGGGCAGGATATGATATTTCCGGTCAGCATTTTCTCTTCCGGCTGAGTATGTCGCTGTTCTTCAGCGTTTTTTGTATACACCATACTGTCTGCACCATGCAATGTTGTGATGATTTCTTTCTCACGCTTCATTACAAGCTTTGTTTCTCCCTGCTCCAATTCAAGCGTCGTAAGACCATTCTCAGAAACTGCTTTCATCAGTTCAATCATATCTTTCACTTCCAAAGTCAAATATTCTCCTTAGTCTTCAAATTTCTTTACCAACAAACTTGCATTATGACCGCCAAACCCCAAAGAATTGCTGATCGCATAATTTACATTCACACGCACGCCCTCTCCCTTTGTATAATCCAGATCACATTCCGGATCATCTACAGAAAGTCCAACGGTTGCATGTACAAATCCATTCTCGATTGATTTTACGCATGTCACAAACTCTACACCGCCGGCTGCTCCAAGCAAATGTCCGATCATAGACTTTGTTGAATTGATTTTCACATGAGGAGCATGTTCGCCAAGCGCCAGTTTGATCGCCTTTGTTTCAAATAAATCATTGTGATGCGTACTGGTACCGTGTGCATTCACATAGTCGATCTGCTCCGGTTTGATCCCTGCTTCATCCATGGCGTTCAGCATGGCTCTTGCTGCACCGCTGCCGTCTTCTGCCGGAGAAGTAATATGGTATGCATCGCATGTTGCACCATAACCAACAAGCTCTGCGTAAATCCTCGCTCCTCTTGCCTTCGCATGCTCCAGAGATTCCAGAACCACAATGCCTGCACCTTCGCCCATAACAAAACCGGATCGTTCTGCATCAAACGGAATGGATGCACGCTTCGGATCTTCCGAAGTGGAAAGTGCTGTCAGACCGGAAAAACCTGCAACTCCGATTGGAGTAATACAGGACTCTGTACCGCCTGTCACCATCACATCAACCTCACCATGCTGAATGGAACGCATTGCTTCACCAATGGAATGGGTTCCGGATGCACACGCGGTAACTACATCGATGCACTTTCCTTTTAAACCGAACTGAATCGATACGTTTCCTGCTGCCATGTTGCTGATCATCAGCGGCACCATCAGCGGGTTCACACGTCCCGGGCCTTTTTCCATCATCTTAACATGCTCTTTTTCAATGATCTGCAAACTTCCAACACCGGATCCAATGCTGACACCAATTCGATACGGATCCATCTCTGACATGTTGATCTTTGCATCATCCAGCGCCTGTTTTGCTGCAGCAACTGCAAACTGGGAAAAACGCTCCATACGTCTTACAGCCTTCGGATCCATGAACTGTTTCGCATCAAAATTTGTTACCTCAGCAGCTAATTTCACTTTGAACTCTGTGGTATCAAATGCTGTGATCGGTCCAAAACCGATTTTCTTCTCTTTTAGACTGTTCCAAAATGTATCTACATCGTTTCCGATCGGAGTGACTGCCCCCAAACCAGTTACTACAACTCTGTTCATGTTTTGAATCTCCTTTTCTACATCGCCATTCCGCCATCGACCTGAATGACCTGACCGGTAATGTATCCGGCAAGATCGGATGCCAGGAATGCAACGGTTTCTGCAATATCTTTTGTCTGGCCAAATCGTTTCAGCGGAATCTGTTCTCCCATAGATTTTTTTACATCATCTGAAAGCACAGCTGTCATTTCTGTCTCTATAAATCCCGGTGCTACCGCGTTGGAAGTAATTCCGCGGCTTCCAAGCTCTCTTGCCACAGACTTTGTGAGACCGATTACCCCTGCCTTTGAAGCACAATAGTTTGCCTGTCCTGCATTTCCCATGACTCCAGATACAGAAGAAATGTTGATGATCCGTCCGGATCTCTGTTTTAACATCTGACGCGCCACATGTTTCACACAGTTAAATGCACCTTTCAGATTTGTGGAGAGGACTGCATCAAAATCTTCTTCTGACATTTTTAGGATCAGGTTGTCTTTTGTAATTCCGGCATTATTTACCAGAATATCCAGACGTCCATAACTTTTTACAACCTTATCGATCAGTTCTTTTGCTTCGTCAAATTCCGCAACATTACACTGGATCGCTTCTGCATGTCCTCCGTTCACTTCGATTTCTGTCACAACTTCCTCGGCCTTTGCCTGAGATCCATTGTAATTGACGATCACTGTTGCTCCGTAACCTGCCAATGTGACTGCAATCCGGCGCCCAATCCCACGGCTCGCACCTGTGACAAGAGCAACCTTACCGGTTAAATTCATAACTGTTCACTCCTAGTTTCTCTAAATCCTCGACTTTTTCGATATTGATCACCGTTACATTGCGGTCAATCTTTTT
>JAFOCX010000155.1 GCA_017380975.1 Lachnospiraceae bacterium | reverse complement strand
CTGGAGAATATCCGTGCCTTGGGAGCAGAGTCCTGGATCACGGATGTGAATTATGATGACACGGTTCGTATGGCAAAACGACTGGCGGATGAGAATGGCTGGATCCTGGTGCAGGATACCGCGTGGGAAGGTTATGAGGAAATTCCGACCTGGATCATGCAGGGATACACAACCATGGGAAGTGAGATTGTCGAACAGCTGGAGGGAACTCGCCCGACGCACATTTTCCTACAGGCAGGTGTGGGAGCCATGGCCGGCGCCATGACAGGATTTTTTGCGGATTATTATGATAAAGAAGCGGACAGTGAGCCGAAAATTGTGATCGTGGAACCGGATAAAGCAGACTGCATTTACCAAACCGCAGATGCCAATGACGGACACTTGCATATGGTGGACGGAGATCTGGATTCGATTATGGCAGGCCTTTGCTGCGGAGAACCGTGTACGATTGGCTGGGAAGTTTTGAAGTCGCGAGCAGATGCATTTATTTCTATGTCCGATGCATTCGCAGCGCGCGGTATGCGAATTCTCGGAAATCCGACAGGCAGTGATAAAAAGGTGATATCCGGAGAGAGCGGAGCAGCGACCCTTGGATTTGCGGCATCTGTGTTGATGGAAGAGTCGCTGTCGGAACTGAAGGAACTGCTGGGGCTGAACGAAGATTCCAGAATTCTTTGTATTTCCACGGAAGGAGCGACGGACCTTGCAGGATACCGGAGAGTTGTGTGGGACGGAGCAGTGCAATTTTCGAAACCAGATGAATTGCTTTAGGTGATAAAGAAACGATATGCAGATGAGGGTGTAAAATCTGCATATCGTTTTTTGGCTATATTGCCCATTGAATCATGATATCAAATCATGTATGATAGTACCACTTCTTGGAACTTCTTTAAATTCTATAACATCTATTTTTCTATGGCATTTCGCCGAAAGAATTCCATGAGTATTAAAGAACATAGACAGACGGTTTTGCTATGGGTATACTTTGTGTACAAAGAGCAGGGAAGGAGGATTTCTATATGGAAAGGCAGGCGTTTGTCGGAGAAGATGAGGTAATAAGGATGAATGTAGAACTTGCGATGAGGAGAGATTTTACGATGGAAGACATCAAGGATCTTCCGGAAGGAGTACGTGCAGAATTAATTGATGGACAGATTTTTTATTTTGCCGCACCAAAAGAAATACATCAGAGATTGTTGGGTAACCTTTATTTTGGTATTAGAGAATACGTAAAAAAGAATGAGGGAACCTGCAAAGTTTATATGGCTCCATTTGCTGTAAATCTGTCAGAAGATGGAAAAAACTATCTTGAACCGGATATGATAGTTGTTTGTGATAAAAATAAGATTAAAGAAGATGGTTGCTATGGAACACCGGATTTTGTGATAGAGATTATTTCGAAATCAACAAAGGCTCGTGATTATGGAATCAAAACATTGAAATATCGAAATTCAGGAGTCAAAGAGTATTGGATTGTGGATCCGGTTAGGGAAATTGTTTTAACATACTGGTTTGAAGATGAAACATTCAATACGATTTATGGAATAAATGATGAAATTGAAAGTAAGCTGTTTCCTGGATTAACAGTGAATGCGATGAAAGAATAAAGCAAATTTCACCTATGTATTTACTTGCAATCACATCTTACATTCTGTATAATTTTAATTAGTATGCACTTTTATAAGCAAGATGTTTTGCATAGGAAACATAGGAGAAAAACATGAGTGGAAAGAAATTAGCAAAAGATTTTACAAAGGGAAGTATTCCGAAGCAGATGTTTTGGTTCATGCTTCCGTTCATGGCCTCCAACGGACTGCAGGTATTGTACAGTACGGTTGATATGGTCATTGTTGGACGCTATGTTGGCACAGCCGGTATTTCCGCAGTTTCTCAGAGCAGCCTCATCCTGAACTTTGCGACGATGGTTTGCCTTGGATTTGCGAATGCGGGCCAGATCCTGGTTTCTCAGGCCCTCGGAGCCGGTAAGAAAAAAGAAGTCAATGACATTATCGGAACGTTGTTCACGGTAATCCTGGGCATGGGACTTGTATTTTCGGCAGTGGTTCTGCTGTTCCTGAAACCGATCCAGACTATTATGAATATTCCATTGGAATCTCTGGCGTATTCTGCGGATTATATGATCATCTGCGGAGCAGGTCTGGTATTTACGGCCGGATACAATATGGTGTCTGCGGTTCTGCGAGGAATGGGTGATTCCAAGCGTCCGTTTATGTTCATTTGCCTCGCATCCGTGATCAACCTGGTGTTAGATGTTCTTTTCACCGGTTATATGGGAATGGAAGTTGCAGGTGCAGCTTGGGCGACGATCATCGGACAGGCGGTTTCTTTCCTGTTCTCTCTTTATTATTTATATAAGAATAAAGAGGCATTTGGGTTTGACTTTAAGTGGACCAGTTATTATCCGAAAAAGAAATATGTACAGCTGATCATGAGCCTTGGAACACCGATGGCGCTTCAGTCCGGCTGTATCAATATTTCCATGCTTTATGTAAACTCTATGATCAATGGCATTGGCGTAGTTGCTTCCGCGACCTTCGGTGTTGGCTGTAAGATCGATGATATTATCAATAAGATCGCTCAGGGTATCCAGATGGCAGCGATGCCGATGATCAGCCAGAACATTGCGGCAGGAGAGATCAAGCGAAGCAAGCAGGTTGTTCATTCTGCATGGACCTTTGCGTTCATCTTTACAGTTACCTGTATGATCCTGTATGTGGTGTTTGGCGAGCAGATGTTTATGCTGTTCTCCGATGACCCGGCGGTTCATGCCCTGTCCGGAACCTTCATTTCTGCGATCCTTTGGATGTTCCCGGCGTTCATCATCATGCGCGGAACATTCGCATTTATCCAGGGTATCGGAAATGCGAAACTGGGCTTTGTTCTGTCTCTGCTGGATGGAGTGATCCTTCGAATCGGTCTCAGCTGGCTGCTTGGTATCGTGCTTGATTTTGGTTTCTACGGATTCGTGCTCGGTTACGGTCTTGCGCCGTACGGCTGTGCGATCCCGGGTCTCATTTATTTCCTGTCCGGAAAATGGGAGAAGAGAAAGACACTGGCAGACCAGTTATAATCATTGAAAATGTAACAGGAGATGTTCATGGAAAATAAACGATTCCGCAACCAGATTTCCTGGCTGATGTTTTTATTCAGCATTCTGGTCATCTGGGTACATTCTTATAATGTAGAATTGTTCGCCGGTTCCGCATGGGGACTGGAGTGGGATCGTGCGGCTCAAATTGAGACGTTTTGGTCAATCGGAATCGGACAGATTGCAGTTCCGGGATTTTTCCTGTTGTCATCCTACTTATTTTTCCGTAACTTTGAATTGTCAAAGTTAATCGGAAAATGGAAGAGCCGCCTGTTCAGTGTGGCGATTCCGTATGCTGTTTGGAATGTTCTGTATTATCTGGGATATGTAATTGCCACGAGGCTTCCGATGGTGGAGAAAGTTGTCGGAAAGAAACCGATCCCATTTCATATAGAAGAGATGACAAATGCGATCTTGCGCTACAGTTATGCACCGATCTTCTGGTACTTATTTCAGTTGATCCTGCTGCTGCTTCTGGCACCGGTCATTTACGGACTGGTAAAGCAAAAAGTTGTTGGAATTTGTTATCTTGCACTGTTGATAACCGCGCTTTACAAAGGATGGGGATGTGGATATCCAAACACGGACGCACTGTTTTACTTCTCGTTTGCAGCGTATATGGCGGTTCATTGGAGAGAATGGCTGGAATGCAAGGGAACCGGCGATCGAATGTTTGCAGGAATTCTGATCCTGATCCCGGCTGTCTACAGTTATGGTATGATGAAGGAACCCGGAGCATCGGTTCTTTGGACAATCGCGTACCGGCTTTTGGTCCCGGTCAGCCTCTTTTTAATGACATCCTCTGTGGAACTTCCGGATACGAAACCGTGGATGAAGCAGAGCCTGTTCTTGTATGCGATCCATTTTATTATTGTACGTTTTGTAAATAAGGGAACTGCTATAATGCTGGTGAAGGGGATTGCAGCTGAGGTGATCCCACAGACGATGGGATCCGGACTTGCGCTTTTGACTTATTTTGCGATCCCTGTGATCGTGCTGGCTGTTTCCTATCCGACAGCCCGATTCCTGTCAAGATGGGTGCGCCCGGTCTGGAGCGTGTTGTCTGGTGGACGAAACCTTTAAAAAACCTTATAAGTACAAGAAAAAATACTTGCAATCAAAAATATTCTATGCTATACTGACTAAGCTGTTTCGGAAGAAACACAAGAATAGAAGGCGTGACTGTCAGTCATGTACTAAAATAATAGTGAGGTAAACATCATGAGAGAGGGAATCCACCCAAATTACTATCAGGCTAAAGTTGTTTGCAACTGCGGTAATGAATTTGTAACTGGTTCTACTAAGAAAGACATTCACGTAGAAATCTGTTCCAAATGCCATTCATTCTATACAGGTCAG
>JAFOCX010000154.1 GCA_017380975.1 Lachnospiraceae bacterium | reverse complement strand
TAAGATCGATACACGTTCTGAAGAGTACCTCGGAAGAGCAAACTAATTATAGTGAAACTGAACTCCCATGGCATTGTGCTGTGGGAGTTTTTATATTCTGTAAAAATCAGTTTCACAGAATTTTTGATATTTCGTAAACAGATTGTAAGCTATCGAAAGGATTCTGCTATTGAATGTTAAGCAGAAGGTATGCTATACTGTGCTGGCAGTGCCCGAGAGGGGCGCTGTCGGTACAGTTTTATTTTTGTATGAATTAAGGAGATTTTAAATGAAGAAATTATTAAGTGTAGTATTAGCAGGAGCGATGATGGCATCCATTACAGCATGTGGCGGCGGAGCAGCACAGACAACTCCGGCAGAGACAACTGTAGAGGAGACAACAAGAAAAGCACCGGAAACTCTTGGTGAGACACTTTTATTTGATTTTGAAGACCGTGTAGCAGAGAATGCAGATGCAACAGCACAGGAGCTTGCTGAGGGTATCCTCACAAACGAAGCAATCTTATTCTCCGGCGGTGCAATGCCGGTGGAAGAAGGTTTCTTAATGGGCTTTGGCGAGGCTGAGATCACAGGTTTCGAAGAGGCTGTGATGTTTGCCCCGATGATCGGTACAATCCCGTTCGTAGGTTATGTATTTGATATGCCGGATGCAGAGAGTGCAGAGGCACTGATCGATGTTCTTACAGAGAATGCAGATCCGAGATGGAACATCTGTACAGAAGCAGAGGAGACAGTGACAGGTACAGCAGAGGATAAAGTATTCTTCGTAATGTGCCCGAAGAGCCTTGAGCAGTAATTTTTAGATATGTTATTTTCCAGTATTTCTTTCTTATATTATTTTTTACCGTGTGTGCTGATCTTGTATCTTGTAACACCGAGAAAGTTAAAAAATTTTGTTTTGTTACTTTCCAGCTTGTTCTTTTACGGCTGGGGAGGCGTAAACTTTCTCTGGCTGATGATGATCATGCTGGCAGCAGGTTATATATGGGGCCTTTTAGTCGGGAAATACCGGGAACAAAAAATCGGTAAATGGTTATTAGGAGCAGCGTTGGGAATGAATGTCCTGACGCTGATCTATTTTAAGTTTGCAGATGTGTTCCCGATCGGTATCAGTTTTTACACCTTCCAGATTATGAGCTACATTGTGGATGTCTATCGCGGAGAGGTTCCGGCTCAGAGGAATCCGGTGAATTTTTCTGCCTATGCATCCATGTTTCCGCAGCTGGTAGCAGGTCCGATCGTCCGATATGCAGATATTGCGAAGCAGCTGGAGTCCAGAGCGCATAGCTTCGACCATGCAGCACTCGGTATCAGAACTTTTGTGCTCGGTCTGGCGAAGAAAGTGCTGATCGCCAATACCCTTGGTGAATTATGCGATATCTTCCGTGCATCCAATGACAAGGCAGTGTTATTTTACTGGCTTTATGCAGCAGCGTTTACCCTCCATATTTACTTCGACTTCTCCGGTTACAGTGATATGGCAGTCGGTCTGGGTAAGATGTTTGGATTTGACTTTATGGACAACTTCAATTATCCGTACATTTCCAAGAGTATTACGGAGTTCTGGAGACGCTGGCATATTTCTCTCAGCAGCTGGTTCCGTGATTATGTATACATTCCGCTGGGCGGAAACCGTGTTCCGAAAGGACGCTGGTTCTTTAACATTTTCGTGGTCTGGTTCCTGACCGGATTCTGGCACGGAGCAGCGTGGAATTTTATTGCCTGGGGACTCGGATTTGCTGTGATCTTGGTCATTGAGAAGATGTGGCTGCTGAGGCAGCTGGAACAGTCCAAAGGTGTTGCGGCTCAGATTTTACGCCATGTGTATGTAATGGTCATCGTCATGATCAGTTTTGTACTGTTCAATGCAGCGGACATTACCGAGGCAGGAACTTACATTGCGTCTATGTTTGGCCTTGGAGATTTGGCACTGGTATCGAAGGAAACCGTGTATTACATGAGAAGTTACCTGGTGATCTTCCTCGCAGCGATGATCGGAGCGACGCCGATTCCGAAGATGCTTGTATGCAAAATGCAGGAAACGAAAGTCGGAAAGACTCTTTTGGATGTGGCGGAACCGATCGCTTTGGTAATTTTATTGATGGTTGTAACTGCATATTTGGTGGACGGCTCCTTCAATCCGTTCTTATATTTTAGATTCTAGTCGGGAGGTCATGAGATGAAGAAAAAATCAGTGGTTGTGACTTCCGTGATGGCGGCAGTTTTATTTGGATGTTCCGTTCTTGCGTGGACGAAGGAAACAGATGCTTTTTCGGACAGCGAGAGACGTGAACTTGCGAAATATCCAAAGTTTTCCGTGGAATCCATGATGGACGGTTCTTTTATGGAAGACTTTGAATCTTATACATTGGATCAGTTCCCATTCCGCGATCTGTTTCGCAAATTAAAGGCAAGAATCGTATTTGATGTATGGGGGCAGAAGGATAATAATGATATTTACATTGCAGACGGTTATGCATCGAAGATGGAATATCCGCTCAGCAAACCGATGCTGGATCATGCAGCAAATCGCTTTGAGTATCTTTATGAGACATATCTGCTGGATGCAGAAGACATCTATTTTGCTATTGTTCCGGATAAAAACTATTTCCTGGCGGAGCAGAATGGATATTTGTCGCTGGATTATGAGGAATTGATCAGTTATATGAATGAAAAGACCGATTATATGACTCCGATCGATCTGACAGGTCAGCTGAAACTGGAGGATTATTATTACACGGATACTCACTGGAGACAGGAAAATCTGACAGATCTGGCGGATTATTTACTGGAGGCGATGGGAGCAGAGTCAGCAGAGCAGGAATATCAGAAAATCGAATCGGAGATTCCGTTCTATGGCGTGTACTATGGTCAGGCAGCGCTTCCCATGGAGCCGGATACATTAAATTATCTGACTAATGAGATGTTGGAAGACTGCAAGGTGTTCACATTCGAAACCGGAAAACCTGTGGAGATTCCGATGTATGATATGGAAAAGGCAAAGGGAAAGGATCCGTACGAGATGTTCCTTTCCGGAACTCGACCAATCCTGACCATCGAAAATCCGCATGTAGACAATGGGGAAGAACTGATCGTATTCCGTGATTCTTTCGGAAGCAGTCTGGTTCCGCTTCTGGCGAAAGCATATGAGAAGATTACGATCCTGGATATTCGCTATGTAAACAGCTCCATGCTGGGACAGTTTGTCGAGTTTGGCGATCAGGATGTATTATTTCTTTACAGTACCATGTTATTAAACAGCAGCCTTGCGCTGAAATAAGAAAAAGCGGCAGAGAAAATGAAAATCTCTGCTGCTTTTTCTTTTGTACAACACGTTAATATGGTATAGTATAAGAACATAAGTATAGAATCAGGAGGCACGTATGAAACAGATTCCACGTTTAGAAATTGAGCAGATCCTTGCAGAATTAAAAGGCACTTGTGGTTTATATATTGAACATCTTGGAACAGGGGAAGTTTTTGAGGTAAACGGAGATAAAGTTCTTCCGTCTGCCAGCGTGATAAAAGTTCCGATGCTTGCATTGTTATTGAAGGATGTTCACGATGGAATTTATGACTGGAAGGCTCCGCAGGCAATCTCAGAGGAGAATACCGTAGGCGGTTCCGGTATTTTATATCATCTGGATCGCTATTATCAGCCGTCCCTTGAATCAGCAGCGAAATTAATGATCCAGCTGAGTGACAATATGTGTACCAATCACATCATGGATCTGATCGGAATGGAGCGTTTCAATGAATATTGGGCAGAGAATGGATATTCCAGCTTTAAACTGATGAGAAAGATGATGGACTGGGCGAAAATTGCAGAAGGAAAGAATAATTTCCTGAGCGCAGGTGACATTGGACGTTTGCTTGTGCAGATCGGCCGCGGCGAACTGATCTCGAAAGAAATCTGTGATACGATCATCCATATCATGCGTGGCCAGCAGCTGCGCGGAAAACTTCCGGCGCTGATCCCGTCCGTTCCGGGCTATATGCCTCCGGAAGCATATGAGACTGTGGCAGAGGGTATGGTTCTGGTCGCTTGTAAATCAGGAAGTGTCGCAAAAGTCAGTCATGATGTCGGTATTTTTGATCTTCCGGACGGAAGTCGCTATGTGATCGCAATGCTGACAGCAGATCTGGAGAAGGATATGGACGGAACCACAGCGATTTCCAAAGTGTCCAAGGTCTGTTATGATGCATTTAAATAAGAAAAAATGGAAAAAATTGCTTGACAGATCAGTTAGTTGGTGCTAATCTAGGTTCGTAGTTAGATGAGACTAATCGAAAGATAGAGATGTGAAGGAGGATATGATGACTTTATTAGATGCACAGCTCGGCGAAGAGTATATCGTCAAAGAGATTGTAACAGATGAT
>JAFOCX010000153.1 GCA_017380975.1 Lachnospiraceae bacterium | reverse complement strand
TCTTCCCTTCCAGATTTTAAATCTTCCGGTTGTTACTTCTTCACCGTTTTCCACTGTCAATGCTGCACGAAGCACCTCAGGATCTGAAATGCGTTTTAATACGCCGCCCTGCGCAAGAGAAACTCTTCCGGTTTCCTCTGATACAACAACCGTCATACTGTCGGTACTTTCACTGATACCGAGCGCCGCACGGTGTCTGGTACCAAGGTCTTTACTGATTGTGAGACTGTCTGTCAGCGGAAGATAACAAGTTGCTGCCGTAATACGGTTTCCACGGATCACGACTGCACCGTCATGCAGCGGAGTATTGTGCTCAAAAATATTGATCAATAACTGACTGGTAACAATACCGTCGATCTCAATACCTGTACGCTCGACCTCCTGTAAAGACACATCCTTTTCGATTACGATCAAAGCGCCTGTCTTCACTTTACCCATTTCATAAGCCGCACGCACGATTTCATTAACTGTTTTCTCTGTATATCCCTCCGGACCGCGCACGCTTTCCAGAAAGAGCCCGGTCAGAATGTTTTTACTGCCCAGCTGCTCCAATGCTTTTCGAAGTTCCGGCTGGAAAATGATCAATACTGCGAGCACAGCGATCAGACCCATACGGTTAATGATCCAAGTAATGGTGGTAAAACGCAAAAAAGATGCCAGCAAATAAAAGACAAGAATGATCACACCGCCCTTGAGCAGTGTCCAGGCTCTTGTGTTTTGAACCCAGCATAAAATCTTATATATAAGGAAAGAGAGAAGCAGAATCTCGATGATATTCGTGAACGTGATCATCTTCGGAACAAACGCGATCCACGAATACATGCGCGCTAAATATTCTGTCATCTCAACACCTCCGTCCTAATTCTTAATGTTCCGTTTTTTTATTTGTTTTTGCAGTCTTTCTCGCATAAATACGCTGAACCTTCACATCCGGTGCAGATACTGCGATCTTCGGAACTGCTTTTACATAATAGTGGTATTCATCATCTTCGTACTGCAGATACTCTGTTCTTGTATAATCTACAGCAAATACAAAAAACTGATATATGAGCGCCGCAAGCACTGCAATGACCATTCCGATCACCATGGCAGTAACACTGATCGCCAGTTCAAATTTCATGTCGCCCACAAAGATCACGATAAGCTGTGTGATCACACCGGCGATGATCGCGATCGGCCATGCATGGTCTACCGGAAGATTCTTGATCATATATACAACCAGCACTGCTGCTGCAAATGCTGCGATCATAACCCACATCAGTTCGTTGGCAAATAAGCTCTTCGCGATCTGGATAAATCTTGTTGCCATCTCAGACATAGAACTACCTGCCAGAACACCTGCATTCTGTTTCAGATACATAATCATATAATAGATACAGATACCTGAGCTGACCGGAATGATCGAAACAATACTTCCGGAAAGTCCTACGAGGATCGGCACCACATAAGGAATATTAAAACAGAACAGCATCGGTGTCAGTAAAAGTAAATATCCGTCTCCCGGACGGAATCCGTAATACAGTAAGATCACTGCCATCATAAATACTGCTATGATCAGTGCGATCTCAAGAGATACCTGCACAACATGTGCCAAAAGCAGACAACCGGCAAAAAATGCAGTCACGCCATACGGTACGATCGATGCCACCAGACCCATGATCACAGGAATCAGCGGATTTTTCAGACGTGCCATAAAACCGACATTGGAATTGATCAGATAGAACGCCAGATATCCAACCGCAAATTTGATCAGCGGAATAATATATAAACTATACTTTCCGTAAAAGCGTCTCATTTTCTCTTTCAATACTAAAAGCTCCATCATGACTGACGTCCCTCCTCATTTCCTTTCTGCTCTGACGGAGTTGTATACTTTTTCTCCAGTCTGCGCAGTTTTGCCTGATATACCTTCAGACTCTTCGCTGCCATATTGTAACGTTTGGAATATACGATCAACGTTACCAGCATATAGAAAACCAGTCCGATCAAATAGATAAGACCGATATACTTTGCAGAAGATAATAAAACGGAAATATCCATTGTATTAAAAATATCCTCAATCTGATAGAGAATCCACATTCCCACAAACATCAGACAAGCAACTGTATATGTAATAAAAGAGCGGATCATGTGGCTTCCGATATAATCACTCTTAAAAAAACGAGTAACCGGAAATACATCCTTCTCTGCCTTTTTTTCATACATCGCAATTCCTGTCATCAGTCTGATCTTATCTTCATTCAGCATAAAAATCTCCCCAATTATCCAGTATCATTCATTCTATTATAATAAAAATACGGGCACAATACAATCGTTTTACTTCAGGTTTTTTGTGAAATTTGTAAGTCTTTCCGTCATGATCCCGCCTAAAATTCCAATTACCGCGCCAGCGATGCATCCGGCAGTTAAAAGTGTCGGAAGATAAACAAACACCCCCATTGTCTGCACAATGACAGACGCAAATATCATCTGACCGATGTTATGAAAAACACCTCCCAAAATACTGATCCCGACATGCGAAAATAAACGATATCTCTTCGCCAGTGCCATGACGAACAGGCTGAGAAAACTTCCGGACAATCCGTAGATCATACTGTATGGATTTCCAAACGTAAAACCGATCAGCATGACACGTAAAACGGTCACACAGATCGTTCCCGGTATTCCTACCAGGTACAGCCCCGCGATCGTTACCAGATTTGCCAGTCCGATCTTTACGCCCGGAACCGGAAGTGGGATCGGGATCAGAGTTTCAACAAAACTCATGACCATGGCTAATGCGATCAAGATCCCGTACAAAGCAGTTTTCCTTGCTGCATTCTTCTCTTTTCTCATTGTTACCTTCTCTCTCCGCCCCTTCGGTTTTCTTGACTTTACCTGTCGCATTTGTTAGAATGAAACGAAGTTAAGAACACGAAAGTTTGGTATTTCTATGCATAAACATATCTTTCATTGGTTACGATCATCTGCCTGCGCGATCCTTGGAATGGCTGTGCTCAGTCTCTCCGGATGCAGCGAACCGCTGCTTCCTGCACACACACAGGATCCGATCCAACGCACAGATTTTCTGTTAAATACTTTTGTTGATATCAAAATATATGACTCCAAGGATACTACTATCTTAGACGATGCAATGGCCATTTGTAAAGACTTAGAAGCCCGCTTCAGCCGAACAATGGAGGGCAGTGAGATCTATCTTATGAATCACCGAAGTGACCGTGAGCAGGTTTTTGAACTGTCCGAGCAGACTGCAGAGCTTTTGTCCCTCTCCTTGGACTACTGTAAGCAGTCAAACGGAGCTTTTGATATTACGATCGAACCGGTCAGCTCCCTTTGGGATTTCACATCAGGAGAACCATCACTTCCTGATCCGGTTCTTCTTGAACAGGCAAAAGCAAACATCGGATATGAAAACCTCCGGTTAACCGGTCAGACTCTGACCTTTCTGTCTCCTGATACAACGCTGGATCTTGGCGCGATCGCCAAGGGATACATCGCAGATCAGATCAAAGAGCACTTGACCGCTCGAGGTGTAAAAAGTGCGATCATCAATCTGGGCGGAAATGTCCTTTGTATCGGTTCAAAACCGGATGGAGAGCCGTTTAAGATCGGTTTAAAGAAACCGTTTGCCGAAGAATCTGAGACCTTTGCGATCGCAAATATCTCCGATATGTCGGTCGTAACATCCGGTGTCTATGAAC
>JAFOCX010000152.1 GCA_017380975.1 Lachnospiraceae bacterium | reverse complement strand
GAGAAAAAGTGTTTTCAATAATTCGCGGTTAACTAGGCAAAAAGCAGGGGATAAAAAATAAAATCCCCTGCAGAATTTTAAAAATAAAAGGGGATATAAAACAATGAAAAATAAAATTCTTTCTTTTCTTTCTGCAGTTGCTTTCGGCATGATTTCAGAATATGCGCGTCAATTCACAATTTGACAGTTTAATATATGGTATGATAGAATAGCAGAAAAGGGGGATTGCATAAGCATGGAAAAAGAAAAGAGAAATAAACAGAAAACCGCATGGAATAAAGAAAATACTGTTTTTATTGGTATCCGGCTACAAAAAAGCACTGATAATGATATAATAACTTATCTGCAGGGAAAAACAAAACAATCTGTTATAAAAAAGGCTTTGCGGCTATTGATCAAAACAGAAACTGAAAACAAGTAAACCAGGGAACAAGAAATAAAAGGGACGTCAAAAAAAGACGTCTCTTTTTTGCGTTTATACGCGCTTGTGCTGCTATGATCAAATAGGGGATGTATTCCAGGCCGCCGAAAATATAAAAATGTAATGCGCGTCAATTGTGCGCGTTATACGGGAATAAAATCAAAAGACTGTAAACCGAAAAAGAGAAGTCAAAAACGGCATTTCTCAATATGAGCGTTTTAACGGGGATAGAATCAATTTTATGTTGTAGCGGTATAAATTGACGTTTGAAATAAAGAAATTAAAAATTGACGGCATTACGGCGTTATACAAAGAAATATAATAGAATGATCATATGCAAAAACAGAAAACCGGAAGCGGAAAACCGGAAAACGGGAATAAAGACGGTTAAACGATTCAAACCAATGCCGGAACCGTGTCCGTCAGGCGCGGACAGTGTGCAAAAAATGCCTTGGCCTGGACTTGAGAAGGGAAGGGGATGGTCGAAAAATCAAAAATTTTGCTTCTGAAAATCGGCTTTCTGTGATGTTTCTGCTGCCGGAAGTGGGTCGGGGGAGGAAATGAAAAAACCGCTCGAAAAATCCGAACGGTTTAAAGCGCACTGGGCGCGGAACATTCTCGACTCAATCGCACAATCTGAGGGAATCGCGGTCATTCTCTACACAATCTCTGAGAGAACTGATGGGACTTTCTTTGGTTTCTCCAGGAAACAACCCTCACCCACCATGCGTCCGTTTCTCCCAGTAACGCTTGTTGGCCTCGCGCTTTGCCTGACGGTGAGTCTTGGTGTAGCTTCTCTGGTAGGCATTGTGTTCGTTCTTGGCAGCGCGAGACATGCCGGAGGGACGCTTTTTTGCAGGATCTTGACCGACTTTCACTGTACCACCTCCTTTGTTTCTATTATACACCATTATAAGATAAAGATAAAGATAAGGTTGTCAATCGGGAAGATCATCGTATTTGTCAGCGATAGCATCCGCATCTTCCTCGGCTTTATACTCGTTAAGCTCCATTGCTACGGCATTGACCTCGTCCAATTCGTTGAGCCCATCGAACGACTTCTGCCAGAAGATACCGACAATCGGGTTAATGTCGTTAGACACCATCATTCCTTCGCGGTAAGTGGCACAGAGTCCCTTGACAAATTGGATGAGTTGCTTCTGCTCAGGTGTACCTTGCTTTCCGTGGTCGATGTTATAGGCGATCTGTTTGTTGATTCCCATTGCGGTGTACGCTGCCATGTTGGTTATCCGGCGTTTCTGCTGCTGGCAGAGGTGGAGATACTTCATCAGACCTTCCTTCATGTCCTCGGCATTTCTGGACTTCACACTCATGCCTATCTTCACCACTTCCAGGAGGAAATCTGCCATGCCAGTGTCATCGAACTGATTGAAATAGCTTTTGGTAATGCCTCGCTGTTTATGCCCCTTGCTTATCTGGTTGGAGACAACGACCAGCTCTCCGGTGTCCTCGTCAACCACTTCCTTCAGATTATCGCGTTCACGTTCAGCCTCATCTGCATCGTCAAACATTCCATCGAGAGTGAATTGTTCCGTAGTCTCACTTCCCTTCTAACGCTTTAAGATAAAGATAATTGTCCTGGTATTCCTTGGAGAGTGTATCGCAGATGTCCTTATCCTCTGGGTGAAGTCTGAACCAGTCGTAGCAGTACGCCAGACCGCAGTATAAGTTTCGCTCGGCAACCGTGAAATCGTCTTTAAAATCACGGTTGTAAGCGAGAACCTTAATGTCTTTTATTTCGTAGCTCATAGGTTAGAACGGGAGTTCATTGGGATCGGACACAGTGGCGTTCTTTTTCTTCTCCCAGCCGCGCTGTTGCCCGTATTTCTCATCGTAGAACCTAGACTCACACTTCACCCATCCATCCATTTTCGCCATGATCTGACCGATTTCTCGGCTCTCATAGGGTTTGGGTGCGGAGGATGAATCAGGATAAAGACATTCTTTGTAAATGCGTATAGCGCACAGCTTTTGTCCAGGGGCAAAGTGATCGAGGTAGGACACAATCTTCCCTACTCGCCAATCGTCTTCCATTGCTTCCTCCTGTTTAGCTTGGTATTCTTTCAGCAGATGGTAGTCTGCAAAGGGAGGCATCTCGCCTTTCTTATACCGTTCCTTTGCCTCTGCCCAGCATTGGATAATGTATTCCTTGCATTCTTTCTCATGGTCGAAGAGATCGTAACCAGAGCTTCGTGCGGTCACAGGATAGAACCTGCGATTTCCGGTCTTGTCAGTGAGGAACCGGTCATTGTTGGTCGTGCCTACGAAGATACACCGTCTCGGATATTCGACCGGAGATTTGTCATAGGGCTTCCGGTATTTATCCTTTGTTCTTGTGACGTATGCTTTAATAGACTCGACATCATCCGCTTTCTTAAACGCAGACAGTTCCGGTATCTCGCACACCCACGCTCCAAACAATTGCTCGATTGAGTCCGACCCATCGACTTTCTTAATCTCTGTGAACCAGACCTCGTTAATCGCCAGCCATCGGATGAACGTACTCTTCCCTTCTCCCTGCTTCGTGCCGACTAAGACTGGGACATCATCAAACTTGCACCCAGGGTTATAGAGGCGATTGATTCCACCGGCGAAGATAAGACGCGACACTTCTCTGGTATAAGGTGAGTCCTCCGCTTTCATCCACCGTGTAAGGCAGTTCTCGATACGGTTCTCTCCATCCCACTGGACACCCTCGATTAGTTCCAGGATCGGATTATACTCGCGGTTCTTAAACAGCATTCTCAGCGCAGCAGAGTGCTTCTGTGGGGCGTAGAGCTTGTATTCAGACTCAATAAATCTCTGGCTCTCAGCATCCTCTGTATCGCTCCAGGCTACCAGCGTATTCTTCCCATCGATGTCCATGCGAATTACTTCTGCTTGGTTAGTAATAAGGTTATACCGCACCGTCTTGTAGAACGGATCGCAAATCATAATCTGGAAGAAATTTTCGATGGTTTCTTTCGCAACACCACGGTCATCGAGATCAAGATATGCGGCCTGAGTCTCTCTGTTGTAGCGAATCTCTGAGATCTTTGCTTCTTTCTTTATCTTCTTCTCACAGGAAACCATGATGGAGCGGATGAGTTTTTTATCACCGATCTTGTCTGCCCTGTCCAGAAACGCTGCCTTGACTTGCTGAAGCTCTACGGAATTGATATCTTTGATGTACTGGTAGATGTCTGGAGTCGCTTGGATAAGCTGAGTCATGTCCATGTCTACCACTTCACTCAAGAGAAGTTCTACTGCTTCTTTGTGGGGATCTCGGTTATCTGCCATTATTCGTCCACCATCCCCATGAGGATCTCTCGCCCTTCGTAATAGAGGATATCCCTGATAAGTTTGCCGCTCACAGACTCGTCCGCCATCACAATCCGACAGTTATACCGTGCCTGGAATGCCAGGAGAGATGCGATTAGAGACTTCGGCTTGTATTGGGATCTGTATCTCCCTGCATAGGCATCCTTAAAAGAACTGTTTTCAAGTAGTAACCACATTCGGATGTTGTTTTCCTTCGCTCGTTCAAACTCTCGGATGAATCGTTTGCGTTCTGAACCGAAGCAAAGACATAGCTCACTTAGATTCATCTTCCTCTCTAAAGTTATGTCATTACTCATATCATACCAAGATCCATCGGGAAGTTGAAACTTGGCTGAGTAGTCACCAGTATGGATTGTAGTTCGTTCGTATG
>JAFOCX010000151.1 GCA_017380975.1 Lachnospiraceae bacterium | reverse complement strand
GGATTTTATCTGCGATTACTATAGTTACGAAGGAGAATATCTGGACAGCTATATGCTGGGAGATCAGATGATCGTTGACGGAGAGCTGGAGATCAGCGATGTGTATGTGGAGGAAGAGGCAGCAAATCTGACTTATTTATTCACGGATATTTACAATCAGCAGTATTGGACAGAGCCGGTTCCGGCGTTTTAAGTGAATTATTTATAAAAATATCCCTCGAGGACACGGAAATAAAAGGTCTTCGAGGGATATTTCTGTATATGCAAAATATTACATCTGTCCGGTTGCTTTCAGATAAACTGCGATTTCAGTTTCCAGTGCGATTCTCAATCCGCGTTCATCGAGAATGAACTGTCCGTTGTGATGCGGTGTGGATGTGATCAGGCGTTCCGGATCTGCCATACCTACATGGAAGAATGCGCCTGGTTTTTCCATCACATAATAAGCAAAGTCTTCGCCGCCGAGGGATGTTGGTTTTTCAATGACATTGTAACCGATTTCTTCTGCTGCGTTCTGGATCAGGTCTGCGTATTTCGGAGTATTTACAGTTGCAGGGTAGCCAACCGTAGTGGTAACGTCGCATGTGAGGCCATAACCTTCACAGATTCCTTTGCTGACACCTTCAATATTTTTGAAAATATTGAGAATTAACTGGTTGTCCAGAGTACGAACATTTCCGCCGAGGGTCACATCGTCTGTGATGATGTTCGGGTACTGTCCGCCGTTGATGTAGGAAACCGTGAATACACCGCTTTCTGTCGGGCTCTTTTTCTCACCCATGATCTGGTTCAGGGTGTTTGCCACCATACAAGCGACCGGAACCGGATTCAGGCACTCGTGCGGAGAACTTCCGTGACCGCCTTTTCCGTGAACGGTTACTTCGTAGATACCGATGGCAGCGGAACTGACACCATGGGAAACGACGACTGTTCCAAGCGGATATCCGGAAGAACTGTGCATACCGAAGATAAAGTCCACATCATTCATAACACCGTCTGCGCAGAGCTGTTTTGCGCCGCCCGGGAGTTTTTCTTCGGCTGCCTGGAAGACAAATTTGACAGTTCCTTTTACCAGTTCTTTATGGGAGGAAAGGACATCTGCCAATGTCAGTAAGCATGCAACATGAGTATCGTGGCCGCAGGCGTGCATGATGCCCGGAGTTTTGGATTTGTAAGGAAGATCATTGTTTTCTACAACCGGAAGGGCGTCGATATCAGCACGGAATGCGATACACGGACCCGGTTCAGAGCCTTTTAAGATTCCGACGGTGCTGGTTCCGGAAATGCCTTCCTGCAGTTCAATGCCCATGTTTTTAAGGTTTTCACGGATGTAGTCGGCTGTTTTATATTCCTGGAAAGAAAGCTCCGGATTCTCATGGAGATGGTGACGGGTTTCCAGTAATTTAGACTCGTAAGCGTCTACGAGGGTTTTGATCATGTTTTTCATAGCAGGTGTTCCTTTCATAAAATGCTTTCTTACAGTATAGCGACAAAGCATACAAATTTCAATAGGCAGAAAGGCAAATTCATGGTAAGATAAAAGATGGAGGTATGCGAATATGATTGATCTTACGGGAATGATCTCGGTTCCATTTTTAAAGAAAAGTGCATTTACGGGCAGTTATCGCGGAATGAATTTTATGCTGAAAAAGATCAGTAATGATGACGGAGATCAGATTCAGGCGATCGCTTGGCCGGGACCGTTTAATTTTGCAGTGACGGCCGATGAAAAGAAAGTGACACATGAGGTTCCGTTTGGTGAAAAGGGGATTCTCGAAGCAGTCGCATGGTTAAATGAACATTACGAGGGAAATTATTAATTCTCTCGATTGTATAATAATGAAGCAGTTTAGAAAGGACAGTAGTATTATGTCAACCACAAAGAAGAAGTATAATATGATCACCGATCATCCCGGCAAGGCGCTTCTGATGTTTGTAATTCCGATGATCCTGGGAAATTTATTCCAGCAGTTTTACAACATTGCTGACTCGGTGATCGTTGGACGATTTGTCGGTGAATATGCGCTGGCAGCGGTTGGTGCATCTGCAGCGATCACTAACGTGTTTATCGCGATCGCCATCGGAGGCGGTAACGGATGTGCAGTCGTTGTTTCGCAGTTTTTCGGAGCAGGTAAGATTGCGAAGATGAAAACAGCGGCGTACACGATGATGATCAATTTCCTTGTGATCGCGCTCTGTCTGGCGACCTTTGGTCTTATCTTCAATGACCAGATTTTGACTTGGGTAAATACGCCGGAAGATATTTTCTACGATGCAGGTGTGTATTTAAAGATTTATTTTATGGGACTTCCGTTCCTGTTCATGTACAACATTCAGGCATCCATCTTCAACTCATTGGGAGATTCTAAAAAACCGCTGTATCTGCTGATTTTCTCCTCCCTGCTGAATATTGTTCTGGACTTGATCCTTGTTATTCTGTTCCATCAGGGCGTGCGCGGTGTTGCAATTGCCACATTGATCGCTCAGGGAACATCCGCGATCATTTCTTTCATTTTATTAATGAAGAAGCTGAATGGATACGAGTGTGAAGAGAAGGCGGCGATTTATGATAAGACAGTGGTTCCGACCATGCTTCGAATCGCGGTTCCGTCTACTCTGCAGCAGTCCATTGTGCATATTGGTATTTTACTGGTTCAGTCCTGTGTCAACAGTTTCGGTTCTGCAGCTCTGGCAGGTTACGCAGCAGGTACAAGAATCGAGTCTTTGAGTATTGTTCCGATGCTGGCGATGGGAAATGCCATGTCCACATTTACGGCGCAGAATATCGGTGCAGGAAAACTGGATCGAGTAAAAGAAGGCTACAAGATGAGCTACGTGATCGTTTTATCGACCGGTCTTTTCCTCTGTATTATGTACCAGCTGTTTGGTGATTTCTTTATTTCC
>JAFOCX010000150.1 GCA_017380975.1 Lachnospiraceae bacterium | reverse complement strand
GAAGTCGCACTCTGGTATCCTGTCAGATATGCATTTTCCGGCTCCTCCATAGTTTCCGGATTCATGCAGGCAAGTGCACGAACTCGCTCTGCCAGCATTGTCTCATCGTAGATCAGCATCGTGTCGATTTCATAGGAGGCCGGTGTCCATAAAGCTGTGATCCACTTCCATGGCTCCTGCTCTTCAATGATTGTTTCCAGACTGCCGTCAAAGACAGATCGCAGTCCGATTTCATCTTTCTTAATCGCCTCTCCGGCCTCAGTTCGCTCTAAAACAGTGATCTCATAGCCGGCAATCTCTTCCTCGATCATGGCTGTTACCGCTTCCGCATCCTTTCCGGACACATCCATGCCATTGATCGTTGTATTTGGCAAGAAGGCATCGTTGTACGCCGCAGCTTTCGATGCATAAAATCCAAAGCCGCCCCCAGCTGTCAGAATGATGACAGCTGCCGCCACACCCGCAACCGGAAAATGTTTCTTCTCTGCCCTCATTTCTTCCTTCTTTTTCTCCATGTTACCCTCACTGAATACCCTTCTTACAGGATATTCGTTTCTTCTATAAAATAATATGTGTATTGCTTATTTCTTCTTACTGATCCGCATTTGCACATCCGCTTCCAGCAATTTATATGCGGACGCAGCCAGCGGTACTCCGAGAAGCATTCCTCCGATCCCGAATACGCCTCCGCCGACCGTTACTGCTGCCAGCACCCACATACCCGGAAGCCCGATGGAAGAACCGACCACTTTCGGATAGATCAGGTTTCCTTCCAGCTGCTGCAAGATCAACAGGAATACGATAAAAATGACCGCCTGCAGCGGATTTACCGTAAATACCATAAATGCACCAACCACAGCGCCGATATATGCGCCAACCACCGGGATCAGCGCTGTCACACCGACCACGGTTCCTGTCATCACGGCATACGGCATTTTTAACACCAGCATTCCGACTGCACAAAGGGAACCAATGATCACGGCTTCCATACACTGACCGACGATGAAGCTGGAAAATGTCTCATGAACCGTTCCTGCCACATAGAGAATCTTCTCTCTGGTTCTCGGCTTCATATACGCTTTCATCAGATTGTCCGCCTGTTCTGCAAGTTTCTCCTTGGAACTCAGAACGTAGATCGCAAAGATCGTGCCAATGACAAACTGAGCAACGGTTCCGAATAAGCTGCCGATCACGGTCACAACGGAACTGAAAATACCGCCTGCACCTGCAGCAAGCACTTCCAACGCCTTGCGGATCGTCGCTTCCCAGTCAATGTTTAAATTCTGCAGAGATTCCTGGATCGCCGGGATCTCTCCGGAATGTTCGATCGCCCACAGACGTACGGCCTCAGCTGCCGGAGGGATTTCCTCCGCTATCAAGCGGATCGTGGAGACCAGCTCCGGAACTACAAGGTTGATCAGCAGCGTTACGATCACTGCCAGCGCCACAAACGCCAGGACAATACTGACCGGTCTGCGGCTCGCGATCACCTTCGGATTCTTTGTCTTCGGAAAATAAAAGCACTCAATCTTCTTTAACAGAATATTGAGAATATAGGCGATCACAATGCCTAAAAGCAAAGGAGCCGCCGCTGAAAACACAGCCGTCCCCGCAGCAATAACCGCTTTCACGTTCATTACAAACAGACACACCACCGTCGCGATGACTCCGATCATACAATACTTTTTCATCTGATTTGTTTCCATATCGGTTTCCTTCTTTCTGTTACAGAACATTCTGCAAGAATTCATCATACAGATCTCTGCACATCTTAATATCATAATCCAGCTGAGCCTTCAACTCTTCGATCGAAGAGAACTTCATCTCAGGACGTACAAAATCAAGAAGTTCCACCTTTATTTCTTTTCCATACAGATTTCCCTCGAAATCATAGAGGTATGTCTCCACTCCGGCCGGATTTTCGCCCTTAATCGTGGGTTTCTTCCCCACATTGGACAATCCTGCATACGTCTTCCCGTCTACCGTCACACGGGATACATACACTCCAAATTTCGGCAGATGTTTCTCCGGAGCCGGTACCAGATTGGCTGTCGGATACAGTTTTTTGTGGCCGATGGCATTGCCATGCTCCACGATTCCCGTAATATAATAACGGTATCCCAGCAGCTTGTTTGCCTTTAAGATCTGTCCGTCAGCAAGAAGATCACGGACATAGGTGCTGCTGATGATCTTATAATCGGTATCCTTCGCTTTTTCCACCACAATATAGCGGTATCCATATTTTGGTGCCAGTTCCTCCAGAAGCGCCCGGTCGCCTGCGGCTTTGTAGCCAAATCGACAATCCGGACCTGTCACGATGATCTGCGCATTCATCTTTCCGACAAGAATGTCGGACACGAACTTCTCCGGATCCATAGTGCGGACTTCCTCATCGAACGGATACTCCACCAGATAATCAAGTCCGGCTTCTTCCAGAAGCTGCTCGCGTTCCCGGTTGGTCATGATCACGTTCTGTACTTTTCCTTTCACCAGAGTCCCCGGAGGCGTAGAAAATGTGAACATGGCAGCCTTTCTGCCCTGAACCCGGTAAT
>JAFOCX010000149.1 GCA_017380975.1 Lachnospiraceae bacterium | reverse complement strand
TCTCTGATGTGGAGGAATTCTTCGAGCAGGTAGAAGATGAGGTTATAGGCGAGATGATCAATGTCGGCCATGATGCGGTGATGTATGCCGTGGATCATGTACAAAGCAGATGGCATTATCCCGCGCAGTGAGTACACAAACGAGTCTAACGTAGACTTAAGAACTCTTGTACAGGTTGGCGAAGAGATGGAAGCTAAAGTTCTTAAAGTGAACGATGGCGAAGGTCAGGTTGCTCTTTCCTATAAGAGACTGGCTGCAGACAGAGGCAACAAGAAACTTGAGGAAGCTTTCGAGAACAAAGAAGTTCTTACAGCTAAAGTTGCTCAGGTTCTTGACGGCGGCTTAAGCGTGATCGTTGATGAAGCTAGAATCTTCATCCCGGCAAGCCTTGTTTCTGACGTATATGAGAAAGATCTTTCCAAATATGCTGGTCAGGAAATCGAATTCGTTATCACAGAGTTCAACCCGAAGAGAAGAAGAGTGATCGGTGATCGCAAACAGCTCGTTGCTGCTAAGAAGGCAGAACTTCAGAAGGCTCTCTTCGAGAAGATCGCTGTTGGTCAGGTTGTTGAAGGTACAGTTAAGAACGTTACAGATTTCGGTGCATTCATCGATCTTGGCGGCGCTGACGGTCTCCTTCACATCTCCGAGATGTCTTGGGGCAGAGTAGAAAGCCCGAAGAAGGTATTCAAGGTAGGCGAGAAAGTAACAGCATTAATTAAAGATATCAATGGCGAGAAGATCGCTCTGTCCATGAAATTTGCTGAGACAAATCCGTGGGCAAACGCTACAGAGAAATACGCAGTTGGCAACGTAGTATCCGGTAAGGTTGCTCGTATGACTGACTTCGGTGCATTCGTAGAGTTAGAAGCAGGCGTTGACGCTCTTCTTCATGTTTCCCAGATCTCCAAAGAGCACGTTGCTAAACCGGCAGACGTACTTACAATCGGTCAGGAAATCACAGCTAAGATCGTTGACTTCAACGAGGAAGGCAAGAAGATCAGCTTAAGCGTAAAAGCTATGGAAGCTCCGGCAGCAGCTGAAGAGGCTCCGGTAGAGGAATAATCTCTGGAAATTCAAAGGGCATTGTAGTTTCGGCTACAATGCTCTTTTTCTGAGTATTGAGGAGACGGATAAATGAACGAAAAGGATTTATCAAAGAATACAATGGAAGAAATTTCGGAGGGAAACATCGAGAAGGTGGAGGAGCAGCCGAAAAACAAAAAGGCGCTCCGTGATCTTCTTGTCATTGTTTTGATCCTGGCGGCTTTCCCGATCGTCTTACGCGGCGGCGGCGCGGTTCTCGGTGTTGTACTCGCGATCATGGTTGCAGCTGCAACAATTGTTATGCTGCCGTTTTGCGTGACACTTGGTCTCTTATTTGCAGGCGGTTTGGAAGTTTTTGCCGGAATTCGAAGCCTTTCTGAGAGCGGAGGCAATGGAGCCACTTTGATTGGTTTTGGTATCTTACTTTTAGGACTGGCAGTGCTGACACTGTTTCTTTCCTTTAAGTTTTACAAAAAGTGCATTCCGTGGCTGATCCGCAAGATCAAGGGTTTCTCTGATAAGACAAAGAAATTTGCCGAGGAAAGCGAAAAAATTTAACCATAATTTTATATAAAACCGGAAAAATCGGGCATACTGTGACTGTAAGAAGAACATACGACGTGGTGTTAGGAGGAAACTCATCATGACCAAAAAGAAACAGGAGCCGATCGATCCAAAGAATATAAAACCGGAAGACCGCTTGAAGTTTGAGATTGCAACTGAGCTGGGGCTGGCGGACAAAGTGATCGCAAACGGTTGGAAGAGCCTTACGTCAAAGGAAAGCGGCCGTATCGGAGGCATGGTAACAAAAAGAAAACGGGAAATGGCAGCAAAATCTGCCGATTGATAGAGAAAAGGAATCGTTTCATATTTGGCGATTCCTTTTTTGTGTGTAAAATGGTATAATAAAAGTTAGAGAACTTTTCTTTATACAAATGACAGGGGGATATACAATGAGAGTTTGCGATTTTGGATATAACAAAAAGGGTGAATGTTCAAAGTTATATATTTTTGAAAATAAAAATGGAATGGAAATGCAGGTTTCAGATTTTGGTGCGACACTGCATGCACTTTTGGTTCCGGATAAAAATGGGAAAAAGAGAGATGTGGTGCTTGGCTATGATGACCCGGCAGGCCATGAAGGACCGTTGGGAACCTTCTTTGGCGCAACCGTAGGCCGCCATGCCAACCGTATCGGAAAGGGTACCTTTACATATGAGGGAATCCGTTATCAGTTAGATAAAAACAATGGCAATAACAACTTACATAGCGGACTGGATTTCTGGAGTTTCCGTGTTTGGAACGTGAAAGAAACAACTGAAAACAGCATTACATTTTCCTTACACAGCCCGGATGGCGATCAGGGATTCCCGGGAGCAGTGGATGTAGATGTGACATACACCCTGACAGATGAAAACAGCATTGTGATCGATTATCATGCGACAACAGACGCAGATACTCCGATCAATATGACAAACCATAGTTATTTTAATCTGGACGGTCATGACAGTGGAACGGTAAGAAACCAGGTGTTATGGATTGATTCTGACTCTTTCACTCCTACGGACGCAGAATTGATCCCGACAGGAGAACTTGTTCCGGTCGAGGGAACTCCGATGGATTTCCGAGTTGAAAAGAGCATTGGTCAGGATCTGGATGAAGCTTATGAGCCGTTGGTGATCGCAAGGGGATATGATCATAACTGGGTTCTTGCCAATGAGGGAGAATTCAAAAAGGCTGCAGAATTAAAGTCTTGTGAGAGCGGGATCGCCATGGAAATCTTCACGGATCTTCCGGGTATTCAGGTGTATACAGCCAATTATGTGGAAAATGATACAGGAAAACATGGAGTCGTTTACCAGAAAAATCAGGGTGTGACATTTGAAACACAGTATTATCCGGATTCTGTCAACCATGAGAATTTCCCATCCTGTATCTGCAAAAAAGAGGATGAGTATCGAACCAGAACGGAGTTCAAATTTTATATCTGTGCAAAGAAGTAGGAGGAGCACATGGATAGTTTTATGAAAATGCTTTCCACACAGGCATTAATGCTGATTTATATGTGTGTGGGCTATTATTGCAATAAAAAGAAAATCTTTGATAAAGCAACCGAGATCAAATTGACGGATTTTGTGCTTCAGGTTACGATGCCTTGCATGGTGTTTAATTCTTTCAACATGAAATTAACCATGGATTTTGTGAAGGAGGCATCGTTCTGCCTGGCATTGTCCTTTGCGATCTGCGGAACAGCCTGGCTGCTTGGCAAATTTGTATATAATCGATACCCGGGCGACAAAAAGAGCATTCTTCAGTATGGAACTCTGGTAAATAACTGTGGATTCCTGGGACTTCCGATCGTATCCTCGATCCTTGGTGAAGAGGGACTTGTTCTGGCAGCGATCTTTATCATTCCGAACCGTATTTTCATGTGGACAGCAGGAATCTCCATTTTCAGCAAGGAATCCGGAAATAAAACAAAAGCACTGTTAAAAGTTCTTATGAATCCGTGTATGATGGCTGTATATCTTGGTATGCTTCAGGCTGCGATCCAGCTTCCGATCCCGGAATTTGCGCAGAAAGCATTGACAGGACTTGGCAACTGTACAACTCCGATCTCCATGCTGCTGATCGGCAGTATGTTAACTGCCCTGACACTGGATTCTTTCAAAGACTTCAGCATTGTTTATTATGGATTTATCCGCCTTGCAGTGCTTCCGATCTTTGCATTGGTATTTATGAAAGCGCTCGGTGCCAACGACGTTCTGGTGGCATGCGGTGTGATTTTGACAGCGATGCCTGCGGGAAGTACAACGGCTCTGCTTGCACAGAAATATGGAGCAGATGCGGTATACGGAACGAAGATCGTGCTGACAAGCGTACTGCTTTCTATGATCTCGATCCCGATCATTACATTGCTCGTATAAGATATTTGAGAAAAGGTTTCCGTAAAAGGGAACCTTTTTCTGATATTTCCATATTTGTCAGCGTTTTTTTCTTGCATCAAATGGCATAATCCGTTATAGTAAGTTTGTAAAGTTCAGTGAAAAAATATATAGGAGAGTGTGACCATATGAGAGGAATTGAAACGAGAATTCAGGAAATCCGCCACAGAATTTTCCGTGAGGTGGCTCGCATGGCGTATCATACCGAGTGGCCGATCGATAAGCGCATCGAAGAACTTCCGTATAAAATTATTCCGGGTGAGATCGGAAACTATCGAAATGACGTATTTTTAGAACGTGCGATCGTAGGAGAGCGTTTGCGTCTTGCGATGGGACTCCCGTGCAGAACAGCAGCAGAGCATGCACCTCTTTCTGAAAATATCGAAGCAGCAGATAAACCGGAGACATATTACACACCGCCGCTGATCAATGTGATCAAGTTTGCATGTAATGCATGTCCGGAGAAACGAGTGATTGTGACGGAGGGCTGCCAGGGCTGTCTTGCGCATCCGTGTGTGGAAGTATGTCCGACGAAAGCAGTTTCCATTGATCCGAATACCGGCCGTTCTGTGATCGATCAGTCGAAATGTATCAAATGCGGTCAGTGTGTCAATGCTTGTTCT
>JAFOCX010000017.1 GCA_017380975.1 Lachnospiraceae bacterium | reverse complement strand
GGAGCGAAGTGCAGTTTCTGCATTGATCCGGTCAAATTCATTTTTCTGTCCCATCGATACACTGTACATAAGAGCACTGTACTCTGCCCCGTGGCATGGATAAGTTGTATAATGAGAATAATAATACGTTCCTTCCGACGCATAGATCGGATCTCCGTCTGCACGCACTTCCATGGAAATGCCCGGAAATACGGTCTGAGTATCTGCCAGAAACTCATTTAAAAAGATATCATAGTATTCAAAAAATAATTTTGCAGCCGGGCTTTTACGCTCCGGGATCCCAATTTCTTCATAACTTGTAAATATCGCTCCGTACAGTGCATTCACTTCCTCAAGCGAATAATTGGCCCTTAAATATTCGGTATATCCGCAATCCTGCGCCAGGCGAATGCGATCATCCTGCGAGAGATTTCTTCCCATATTATGCACATAATCCCAGAAATCTTCCCAGGTAATAAATCCACTGTGAAAATTCTTGTGCGCAGAAGCTGCCTGATAGATTGCCTGACTGTACCGCAGCCACATTGCTCTGTCTTCACTGTCCTTTTTCGTCACTCCTGCAAATCTGGCAGGAAGCTCCGACGGTCCGTAATAATCCCAGGTATATCCGATTCGCAGGGTTACCCAGAGGCCATGCTCCTCTGCACATGCCATAACCCGATGCAGTTTATCGAATGCAGCCTGATTCCATTCCTCTCTTCCATTTTCCGGCTGGAATTCTCTCCATGGGATCACAAGGATAATGCTGTTGAAGCCATCTGCCCTGATCTTTGCAAAATTCGCAGACATATTCTCGTCTTCACTGCCCCAATAGTTGATCGGCCATTCATCACCAAAATATGTCACCGATTTTAAATAGGCCGGTTTTTCTGCCGCATACACGGTTTTCTGTCCGGACATCGCCATAAAGGCTCCCGCCATACTTGCAGAAAGCGCCAGTGCCATCACTGTTTTTTTTATATTTATCATCTTGCTGCTCCTAAGGATCTTTTGTAATCTTTCTGATTCTATTATACCATACCGTTCCTTCAAGAAAAAGCAAAACAACAAAAGACCGCGGAACGGTCTCGATGGATTCCATTCCGCGGTCTTCTCTGTATCTGCGTCGTATCGCAGCTTACAATATGTAATTTACTGTATTGCTCATTAAGCCTTTGTCATACCGATCGCTCTCGGTCTGCAGCCATCCGGGATCGGGCAAAGGTAACCTTCACCGCCAAGAGTATCATCAAACTCTTCTTTCGCTGCTACGAGGATTTCCGGATCTTCGATCATATCGATCGCTGCACCTGCCATTGTCTTCGCTGCGTAAATCAGACCTTTGTGTGCAAGTCCGCTCTTACCCTGTGCTACGATCTGCCAGGAGTGGCCCGGAGTACCTGCTGCCCATGTGGTTACGTAAACCTGAGCAGTCGGGCAGTTCCAGCTTACATCGCCAACGTCTGTGGAACCGAAGCCCTGGATGCCTCTCTCGTGGAACGGTAAAATGAATGTGTAAAGAGTCTCGCCCTTATGGGAAGCGATCTCCTGCTTATCTGCTTTTGTATCGTACTCTCTTACGAACTTGTCGATAGACTCGTACGGTTTATCTGTGGACTCGTGAATTGCTTTTGCAAGAGCCATCTCTTCTTCTGTATATTCCGGAGAACCGATCTCGTGGAGGTTTTCCCAGAGTTTCTTTGCGATCACTTTGTTGCTGATCAGGTTGGAACAGCCTTTTACAAAGTCGATCTCAACTCTTGTCTCTGTCATGTGAGCTGCGCCCTCTGCGATCTTGTTTACTCTCTGGTAGATTTCCTCAACCTGTGCGTTTCTCGGTGCACGGATCAGGTAAAGAACCTCTGCGTACGGCTGTACAACGTTCGGGGAGTAACCGCCTGTATTTGTAATTGCATAGTGAATTCTTGCTTCCGGAATTACATGCTCACGTAAGAACTGAACACCCATGTTCATAAGCTCAAGAGCGTCAAGAGCGGATCTTCCAAGATGCGGAGCGCCGCCTGCGTGTGCACTTGTTCCGTAGAACTTGTAAGCTACCTGATAGTTTGCAAGGGAGCTTCCTGTATCAGCTCTGTTGTTGTCACCCGGATGCCATGTAATAGCAGCATCAAGACCTTCAAACGCGCCGCCTTTTGCCATGAATGCTTTACCGGAACCGCCTTCTTCACCCGGACATCCGAAGAAAATAACTGTACCGGATTTGCCTGTCTCCTGTAAGTACTTCTTAACACCCATTGCTGCGGAAAGAGCCGCTGTACCTAACATATTATGTCCGCATCCATGTCCCGGAGCGCCGGAATTGAATGCCTGTTTCTCTGCAATGCCTGCTACCTGGTTCAGACCGGAAAGAGCATCGTACTCGCCGAGGAAACCGATCACCGGTTTGCCGGAGCCGAATGTGCCTTTGAATGCAGTCGGAACGTCTGCAATGCCTTCTTCTACTTCAAATCCTTCTTTTCTTAAAAGGTCACAAAGAACCTTCATAGATTTTGTCTCTAAAAATGCAGTTTCTGCACAATCCCAAATAATATCGCTGGCTTCAAGAATTTCAGCAGCAGTATTATCAATTTCATTCCAAGCAATCTGTTTTCCCATCGTCATATCACCTTTCTTACATAAAACTTTGAATGGTTAGCATAAATATTCTACCATTTCCAGTCTGTAACGTCAATATTTTTCATGCACTTTAACCAAAATTGTTAAGGATTTTGTCAAATCTTTCGCTATTTTATACAGAAAGAATCGCTTGCGCTTTTATATAAGGAATGTTATAATTTACAAAGTGGTGTCTTGTCTTAAGGCATAGACGAATGTGGAAAATATTGGAGGTTATTTCATGAACACTTTTCTGAATGTACTCCTGATCATTGCCATTATCGCGGCAATCGTTCTGGGTGTTATGTACTACTTCGGTAGAAAGATGGAAAAACGCCAGGTTGAACAGCAGTCCATGATCGACGCTGCAAAACAGACTGTAACAATCATGGCCATCGACAAAAAGAAGATGAAGATGTCTGAGTCCGGTATGCCGCAGGAAGCGATCGACGCAGTTCCGTGGTATGCAAAACGTATGAAAGTGCCGGTAGTAAAAGTTAAGATCGGTCCGAAGATCATGACTATGCTCGCAGATGAGAAAGCTTTCGCACAGCTTCCGTTAAAGACTGAAGCAAAAGTAGTGATCAGCGGTCTCTACATAACTGATGTTAAGAGCGCACGCGGCGGTCTTATCCCGCTTCCGAAGAAGAAAACAATCGGTCAGCGCATCACAGGTATCTTTAAAAAAGATAAATAAGAAACAACAAAATCCGCAAATGGTGAAAACCACTTGCGGATTTTTTCTATTCCATCCATGCCTTGATCATCTCATGAACCGAACGGCTCATCTCGCGGCTGAAATCACTGTTGTATTTTCGATTGTAAAATGCTGTGAACCAGCGGTCAAATGCCTCATCTTCCAGTCCCTGACGTTTCTGAAGCATTCCCAAAAACTCTTCTCCGGATTTTCTTAAGTATGTATTTTCTCCAACCACTTCTTCCACGGAGAATCTCGGCGGTTTTACACGCTCTCTCTGCTGCTCTGTCGGGTATCCGAATACCACCACAACAGCCGGAACCACATATTTCGGAAGATTCAGGATCTCCTTCTGGGTCTCGTAATTTTCCAAAAAGTCTCCGATATAACAAGATCCGATCCCCATAGACTGGGCAGCCACCACTGCATTTTGCGCTGCGATCAGCGTATCTTCAAATGCAAGCATGAGGTCTCCCTCTGCCGGCTTTCTTACCTCTGCCTCTCCATGAGCCAGATATGCGTCGTACCATCTCTGATAATCTGCACAGAATGCCAGAACCATCGGCGCTGTGGCGATAAACTTCTGATGATCACAAGTCTCTGCCAGTTTCGCCTTTAATTCCGGGTCTGTCACATCGATGATGGCGAACATTCCCTGGTTTCCTGCTGTCGGCGCCTGGATCGCTGCTTCCAGGATCCGTCTCTTTTCCTCTTTGCCGATCGCTCTGTTCTCGAACACGCGGACGGATTTACGCTCGTAAATATCTTTTAATGTCTGGTTCATAACGTCCTCCTTAGTTCAGGCGCAGTGCCTCTGCTCCGCGTACGGTTGCAGTGATCTCCAGGATACTGTCGGACACAAACTGACCGTTCATCTCCATCGCATAACGCAGCTCCATGCGGAGTTTGTCTGCATTTGCTTCTACAAACAGATCTTTTGTTGTGATACCGAGCACGATCAGGCCCATCGGTGTCATGTAGTCAGACATGTGCTGTTTTCCCAGTTCATAGATCATCTTGCTGGAAACCGCGCCTTTCTTTGTCACTTCCACAATTTCCGGAGAGATTTTCACCGTGTTCTTTGTGGTCGCCTGCATCCCCTCGTATGTTTCTTCGTAAATCAGATACTGCTTTCCGTTTTTCTCATACCAGGTTCCGTTTGTGATCACCTCAACAGAATCTTTTTCTCCATCAATAAACTGCGTTCCTTTTACGCTCACGAGAACGTCTTTTGCCATAACTGTGCTCCTAATACTCTTCTATATTAATCTTGATCGTCTGTTTCACTTCATCCGGAAGGATCGCCGTTGCAAACGCACGGAATTTGTCTGCCATATCACTTACGAAGAACTGATATTTTTCCTCGACCGGAAGATTTCTTCCCTCGTCGCAGTTCATTTCCATGGAGCGAAGCAGGGTTCTCAACTGTACTGCGGTCTCATACGCCGGATTGACCAGTGTCACATCACTTCCCATGGTGCGCGCGATCGTAGAACGGATCAGCGGGTAATGGGTACATCCCAGCACCAGGGAGTCAATATATTTGGATTTTAATTCCTGCAAATATCTGGATGAGATCTCATCCGTCACGGTGTCATGGAACATGCCCTCTTCTACCAGCGGTACGAAAAGCGGACAAGCTTTTCCAAACACCTCCACGCCCGGCTTCATATCCATGATTGCCTTCGCGTAAGTTCCGCTGTTGATGGTTCCTTCTGTTCCGATCACGCCGATCTTTCCGTTTTTAGAAGCAGCCACGGCTGCTCTGGCACCGGCATTGATCACACCGATAATCGGAATGTCTTCTACTTTGCGGACTTCATCCAATGCAAAAGAAGAAGCAGTATTGCAGGCGATGACGATCGCTTTCACATCTTTCGTACGAAGAAAACGAATGATCTGCTCCGAGAAACGGATTACCGTCTCTTTTGATTTGCTTCCGTACGGAAGACGGGCAGTATCACCAAAGTAGATGATCTTCTCCTCCGGAAGCTGGCGCATGATCTCGCGGGCAACTGTCAGCCCGCCTACACCGGAGTCAAAGACTCCGATCGCTGCATTTTTGTCCATATATTTTCATTCTTACCTTTCATATCTCTTAAATGCATGGCTGATCAGTGCATCTACGAGCTGCGGTTTGCTGATTCCTCTTGCCTCCCAGAGCATCGGATACATGCTGATCGCTGTAAAGCCCGGAAGTGTGTTGATCTCGTTGAACACAACACCGCCGTCAGCTTCTACGAAGAAGTCCACACGGGAAAGACCATATCCGTCCACACCCTTGAAGATCTTGATCGCTGCTTCGCGAACGATCTCTGCTGTATTGCCCGGAAGTTCCGGATCGATCACAGTCTTGGATTCTGCATTGTAATATTTGGCTTCGAAATCGTAGAAATCTGCTGCTGCAAGGATCTCGCCAACGCCGGAAGCCTGCACTTCCTCAAGACCGCCTCCGTAAACTGCACACTCTACCTCATGACCGACGATCATCTCTTCTACCAGAATACGTCTGTCGTGTCTTGCTGCCTCGTTCAGAGCCTCGATCAGCTCCTCACGGTTGTTGGCGCGGGATACGCCCTTGGAAGAACCTGCGTTGGACGGTTTTACAAATACCGGGTACGGGAACGCACCCTCGATTTTTGCAGTGATCGCATCCATATCGTTCATCTCTTCCTTAAATACTGCCACGAAAGCTGCCTGACGGATACCGAGGCTGTTTACGATCACTTTTGTGGACATCTTATCCATGGATACTGCAGATGCCAGAACACCACAGCCAACATACGGGATTCTTGCAAGCTCCAGGATACCCTGAACGGTTCCGTCCTCACCGTAAAGACCGTGAAGCACCGGGAATACCACATCCACCGGAACCTTTTCTACTTTACCGTCTTCCATAACAAGGAGACATTTCTCTTTTGCGTCTGGAGATAATACTGCACTTACTTTACTCTCTCTCCAGGTATCATTTTTGATCTCTTCTGTGGAGTTCACTTTTACCCAGTGACCCTCCTCTGTGATACCAACTAAAATTACATTATATTTCTCTGTGTCAATGTTTGCGACTACGTTCTGTACAGACATGCAGGAAACTACATGCTCTGAAGACTGACCGCCAAACAATGCAACCAGGTTCATTTTACTCATGTTCTTAATCCTCTCTTCATACCACGGGTGCACGCCCTTTTTCACAAATGGGCGCAGTTCGTTTAGATTATAGCACAACTGGTAATAATAACAAATAGTAAATATGATAAAAATGAGGTGGATAATTTGAAAAAGAAATATGATTTTTGCCTTTCCCTGATCATCATCCTGATCCTGCTCCTTCTGGCCATGTCCGGAGTACGCCGAAATCAGGAAGCGCTTGCTTCCAGGGTCGCTCCTGAGATCCTTCGCTTCCATGTGCTTGCCAACAGTGATTCTCCCAAAGACCAGGCACTAAAACTGGATGTCAAAGATTTTCTTCTGGAAATGATCCGCGGTGAAGTACCGGACTCTGCCACTCGAGAAGAATTGATCGGTTACATTGAAACCAATAAACATCGTCTCGCACGATCCGCGGAGCACTTCATGCAGGAACTGGGATTTGACTATCCTGCTAAAGTGCTTCTGGAGACTTGTGAATTTCCGCAAAAAACATATGGCGACATGACATTTCCCGCCGGGGAATATGAAGCCGTGCGCGTCGTTCTGGGAGAAGGAACAGGACAAAACTTCTGGTGTGTCCTCTATCCTTCTTTATGCTACATTGACCGCACTTATGCGGTCGTTCCGGATTCTTCGAAAGAACTTTTACAGTCTCTTCTTCCGGAAGATGATTTCCACTCCCTGCTTCGCTTTGGTCGATTTACCCAATATACAGACAAAAAAACGGAGCAGGATACGCTCCTGCCCCAAATAAAAATCCGTTTTCAGTTTTTTGAATTCCCGGGCCGCGTTTAAAGCAGATTCAGGAAGCCGGATACACCGAGGAAAGCGTAAACCAGTTTCTTCATCGTCTCTGCATTGATGCGGTCCACGATCTTCGTTCCGATCTTTTTACCGATCATGATACCCACCATACCGAGGATCGTGTAAGGGATCATATCCATTGTGAAAATGCCTTTATAGATTCTGAATAACAGCATATACACACCGGTGATAAAGAAATGAAGCTGGATCGTTCCCAGATATTCTTCTTTATCATCCAAAGCAGCCAGGAAATAGATGACCATCGGAGGTCCTCCGATACCAAACAGTCCGCCTAAGATACCTGCGAGTGTTCCGCATACCGTAGCACTTGCCAAATTGGCTTTTACCTTCATTTTTGAAGAAAACACCAGGAAATAAACTGCCAGGATCATCAAAAATACGCCGAACACTTTTTTCAGAACATCCGTCGGAAGGTACGGGGCCATCAAAACGGCTACGGAACTTACTAAGATATAGATCAGTGCAGGAACTACGGTCAGCTTCCACTTACAGTGCTTTCTGTAATGCCAGCTCAAAGAACAGGTTCCTGCCAGTGAAATCGCTGATGATACTGCGGATGCTCCTAAGATAGGAAATATCATCGGAAAGAATACCATCATAAAAATACCCGAACCAAATCCGGTCACTGACTGGATCAATCCCGCTATGATCGGTGTCAAAAAGACAACTGCTGCCGTCATATTAAAATCCCCCTAAATAAAACTCTACGTTTTATCATACTCGTATTCCTGTTTTCGGTCAAGTAGTCGTTACTGGCTCAGTGTCAGATTTCCCTGCACCGCCCAGTCGTAGGTCTCGACTGCCTGAAGAAGAGCCAGCTCTGCGGTTCTCACATTCACTTCCGCTGTGGCAATTGCATTTTTCTGCTGTAAGTACTCCAATCTGCCGATCATGCCCAGTGCCATCTTGCGCTCTGCAAGGTTCATCTTGGACTGTTCCAGAGTAAGGGCAGTCTGTGCGTGACTGAGTTCATTTTTCGCCTGAGTCAGTGCATGATACAGATTGATCATGGAAGCTTTTACCTCAGACTCCTGCGCATCGATCGTGCGGAGCAGATTCTGCTTTTCCACAGATCCGTTTGTCAGAGTCTCCTTGCTGAGACGATTATACTTTAATGTGAAGTTGTTCTCCAATGCCTTCTGTGTGTCTGCCTCCGGATTCACTGCTGCGATCCTGTTCGGATCCACGTCCGGAATTTCCGGGATATCCGGGGACGCATTGTATGCCCAGCCGAGCATCGTGCAGAGCGTCTGACGGAGTTTCACCTCATTGGCATCAATTGTCATGAGTCCCGCCTGTACCGAATCCAGATTCTGCTTTGCGGAGAGCACATCATTCTGTGTTGCCATTCCGGCTGCTGCCTGACGTTCTGTTGACTGATAAACGGCCTGCAGCAGTTCAAGGGTCGACTGTAAGCTTCCTTTCTGAAGAAGGAGCTGCTCATAACCGATCAATGCACTCTGTGCACCGGATATCAGCGCTGCACGCGGGGTATCGATCATCTGAATGCGCATCATTTCCGGACTCATCTCCGTCAACTGATCGGCACTCAAAAGCATCTGCTCCGACTGCTGTCCAAGGAGCACCGATGAATATACCATCTCTGCAT
>JAFOCX010000148.1 GCA_017380975.1 Lachnospiraceae bacterium | reverse complement strand
CCTGCATAACCTTCATTTTCTCTGCAAAGCTGGCATTTCGGATATGCGGTCTGCGGAGCATTCTTCGCAGCTGCGATCGCTTTCGGATCCTTTTCCGGCTTGGACAGATTGATTGTAATATCTAATTCGCCGTACTCACTGTCATATTTCCAGCGCATATCTTTTTTAATGCGATAGCGGCGGATATAGTCTGTGTCGCAGCTGAATTTATAGTACCAGTCAGTCGCTTTTACCGGATCTTCCGCATATAAGTGATTGAAAATTCCAATCACTTCTCTCGGCATCGGGGTGATCGCACCCATGATTCTTGTATCAAAAATATCTTTTGCAGTAATTCCGTCGTCACACAGTCCTTTTTCCACTGCATAATCCAGAATACCGGCTAAGATTTCCTCCAGATCCTCACTCTGAACCTCTTCGGACGGAGTATAATCGTCAAGACGAAGAAGATCCATCAAGCGGTTGGTCAAAACCATGTGATCCACCGGCTCTGCAAGGCCATTGTTCATCGCATAGGAGACCAGGGAATCAATATATGTTTCAATTTTCATTACTGTACCTCCATCTCAACACCGCCCTGCGGACGAATGGAAAGGACATGACATGCACCCTCACCGAGAATGCCGTCCATGCCTGCAACAAAACTGTCCAGAATGTCGTACGGAACAAACGCCTGGATCGTTCCGGCAAAGCCACCGCCGTGAACACGGTATGCACCTCTGCCTGCCAGGAAATGTTCGCACACTGCCAAGGCAACCGCAACATCCTGATGCTCCTTATATCCTGCCGGAATTACATTCTGCAGATACATATAGGAAGAGAATCCACTCTCTTTGATCAGTTTCAGGAATGTCTCAAAATCTCCCTGCTCCAGTGCAGCTACCTGCTTCGGAACACGGGCATTCTCCTGGTAGAAATGGATCGCACGCATCACAGCACGATCACCACACTCTTTGCGAAGCTCCGGGATCTTTGCATAGAAATCCCCCTCGCCGATCTCTGTCAACACTTCCTTGCCCATATATGATGCGATCGCTTTGCACTCACCCGGGATTGCTGCATATTCATCTGTAAGATCCGCATGGTCTGCACCGGAATCGATAATACAAAGAGCGTGTCCGCAGGAAGCGAAATCAAATGCTACCGGTTCGATCTTTGGATTTTCTTTATCAAAAAAGTCGATTGTTACTAAGTTTCCTACCGCAGATGCAGTCTGATCCATTAATCCGCACGGTTTTCCAAAGAATACATTTTCTGCGTACTGGCCGATCTGAGCCACTTCTGCCTGAGAAACCTGCGCGTCAAAGAATAAGTGGTTGATGATCGTTCCGATCAGAACCTCATATGCAGCAGATGAGGAAAGACCGCTGCCCGGAAGAACTGTAGATTCACAGTAAGCATCAAATCCCTTTACCTCACAGCCAAGCTGTACAAAGCGCGCTGCCACGCCGCGGATCAGCGCCGGTGTAGAGTTGATCTCCTCTTCCTTTGGTGTCAGTTCCTTAATATTTACTTCACTCATCGGATATCCTTTGGAATGGATGCGGATCTGATCCGTACCATTTAAACGAACTGCCGCTACGGTATCCAAATTTACTGCTGCCGCCAAAACACGACCACGCTGATGGTCTGTATGATTGCCGCCGATCTCCGTACGGCCCGGTGCAGAAAAATAACGTTCCGGTGCACCGCCGAAAGCGGCTGCAAAGCCGGCATCCAAAGCATTCTTTTTCGCCGGTTCTAAATATAATACAGGTGTGGTCATCTCTATTTCCTCCAATATTCAAAAATAACGAACCGCCTGCGTGTGCAGGCGGTTCTGTAATAATACAGGTTATTGCAATTTCTGCCATCCTGCATAGAGCGTCATATCCGATTGTATCGTTCCACTTTCCATATCCCACATATCGCTGCAGCCGCTGTCTGTATACCAGCCGGTAAACACATAACCTTCACGGCTCGGAGTTTCCGGTTCCTCGAGCAGTTCGCCATACATCAGGCTGACAGCCTCCACATCCGTACCGCCGCGGGAATCGAACATAATTGTAAATCCGGGATTGCGAAGTTCCAGTGCCACCACAACTAAGATCACTGCAATACAGGCTGCAATGATATAGTCCAGCGATCTGACCGATATATTGACATTACGGTACAGGCCTCGAAACTTTGGAACTTGTTCTTCTTGATGCTCCGAAATATTTCTGTTTTCTTCCATTATTTCTTCACCAGATACTTACGCATATCAAGTGCACATGCACAAAGAATGATCGCACCTTTGATGATGTAAAGAGAAGAAGAGTCCACACCGAGCATTGTCAGTGCAACGAAGATGATACGTAATACGAATACACCAAGGATGATGCCGCTGATCTTACCTGTACCACCTACGAAAGATACGCCACCGATAACGCAGGCTGCGATCGCATCACACTCTGCGTTGAGACCTGTGCTGGCTGCTACGGAACCGGCACGAACACCCTCGATGAAACCTGCGTAACCATACATAGCACCTGCAAGTGTATGTACAAGTACGGTTGTCATAAATACGTTAACACCGGAAACCTTCGCAGCTTCTGCGTTGGAACCTACAGCGAACATATTTTTACCAAATGTAGTCTTATTCCAGATGAACCACATCAGAGCAGTTAAAATAACAGCATACAGAACGTAACGCGGAACAGCAACGCCGCCAAGACGGAACATCGCGCCGCCTACGAAATCTTTGTACTCTCTGCTCAGACCGGAGATCGGCTGACCGTTGTTTCCGTTAAGAGCGAAGAACCAAAGGATAATACCATATGTGATCAACTGAGTGGACAGTGTTACGATGAACGGATGCAGGCTGAACTTTGCAACGAAGAAACCGTTCACAAGACCGATCACGGCACCGATCGCAACAACTGCGAAAAGAGTAACGATGATCCAGCCGGTAGATACTTCCGGAAGGTTCTGGAACATCTTATTTGCAAAGTCGGATTTCTGCAGGAATACACCGGCGATCGCAGCAGTTAAACCAACTGCACGGCCTGCAGAAAGGTCAGTACCGGTTAATACGATACAGCCTGCAATACCAAGTGCCAGCGGCAGATAAGCTGCAACCTGAGTGATCAGGTTTGCAAAGGAACCCAGTGTCAGGAAATTCTCCTGCTTCACTGCAGTATAGATTACGAAGATTGCCATTAAAATATAGAGAGCATTGTTCAGAACCAGATCTGTCAGGAAACGTTTCTGATCTTTTGCACTCATCTGTTTATATTCAGCGATTGTACGCTGCATGTTTTTTACAGGATTTGCCACGTTTTTTACCTCCTAAGCGAATTTCGCAGCCAGAGTCATAATTTCTTCCTGCGTTGTATTGCGCGCATCCACTTCGCCGGCTACACGTCCGCCGGACATAACAACGATACGGTCACAAACACCAAGAAGCTCCGGCATTTCTGAAGAAACCATCAGAACAGTCTTGCCATTATTTGCAAGATCCAGGATCAACTGGTAAATTTCATACTTCGCACCAACATCGATACCGCGAGTCGGTTCATCCAGCAGAAGAACTTCCGGCTCTGTTAAAAGCCAACGTCCAATGATAACCTTCTGCTGGTTACCACCGGAAAGGGTGCGGATCTTCGTCTCCTGAGACGGAGTTTTGGTACGCATTGCATCAATATAATACTGTGTATCCTCACGCTGAGACTTTTCGCTCAGGTAAACACCAAAACGTTTATGGCGTTTTAAGCTGGAAATAACCGTATTGGCCTTGATATCCAGAACACCGAAAATACCTGTTGCACGACGTGCCTCTGTTAACAGAGCGAAACCGTTTTTAATAGATTCACGCGCATTGCGGTTCAGGCACTCTTTTCCATCCAGAGTGATCTTGCCTTCTTTACGTGTACGAATACCAAAGATACTCTCAAGAGTCTCTGTACGTCCGGAAGCATCCAGACCTGCAAGACCAACAATCTCGCCTCTTCTTGCTTCGAAGGAAACGTCTTTCAGCTGGTTGTACATACCGGTAATTCCTTCTACCTTCAGATATACTTCACCCGGAGTATTAGTCTTCGGCGGGAACTGGTTTGTCAGTTCACGACCTACCATCAGTCGGATAATATCCTGCATCTCCAGATCCTCGGAGCGCTCTGTCGCGATCCACTTACCATCACGCATAACAGTGATGTAATCGGAAATACGTTTGATCTCCGCCATCTTATGAGAAATGTAGATAATACCTACACCTCTGTCGCGAAGCATATTGATGATCTTGAAAAGATGCTCTACTTCTTCTTCTGTCAGAGAAGAGGTCGGCTCATCAAATACGATAACTTTAGAGTTATAAGAAACTGCCTTTGCAATCTCTACCATCTGTCTTTGGGAAACCGGCATCGTGCTCATAATACGGTACGGATCTACTTCAATGTCCAGTTCTTTAAACACAGCCATCGTATCCTCGTACATCTTCTTCTCATTTACAGCAATACCGCCGATGGTTGGATAACGGCCAAGCCAGAGGTTATCCATAACACTGCGCTTCAGAGCCTGGTTCAGTTCCTGATGCACCATGGCAACACCGTTATCGAGGGCTTCTTTACTGTTTTTGAAATTGATTTCCTGGCCTTCCAGATAAATCTGTCCGCCGTCCTTGGCGTACATACCAAAGAGGCATTTCATCAACGTGGATTTTCCGGCACCGTTTTCTCCCATCAGCGCATGTACGGTACCATGTTTTACTTCAAGGTTTACGCCATCTAAAGCTTTTACGCCCGGGAATGTTTTGGTGATTCCTACCATTTTCAGCAGAGTGTTCTGCTCCATGTTGCCTTTCCTCCTTTTCTAGATTGTTTACAAATCATATCATGATATGAAAATGGGCAACTGCCGCCTTCGCGACAGCTGCCCCTGTTTTCAGAAGTTAAATTCTATGTCTGTTAATTATTCACCTGTGTACGGAGCGTATGCAACGTAAAGTTTGGAAGCACACTCAGCATCAAGGGAGAAACGCTCATCTTTAAGACCAGCAAGAGCCTCTGCCGGAGCTGTACCGTCAACGATTGCTTTCGCGGACTGAGCAACAGCTGCTGCCATACCCTGAGCATCCTGTTTAATTGTACCTGTCATAGCGCCTTCAGCGATAAGAGCTTTTGCGTTATCTGTAGCGTCAACACCGAATACCGGAACTACGTGACCGTCGCCTGTGTTGTAACCTTTCTCCTGAAGGGAAGCGATAGCGCCTTCAGCCATACCGTCGTTGTTACAGATGATGAGCTCGATCATGTTGCCGTTAGCCTCGTTGTAGGAAACGAAGTTTGTATCCATGTACTCTTTTGCAGCTGCTGCGGACCAAGCACCACCCTGGTCAACCTGGTAGCAGTCTGTGTTAGCTGCGTCGAAGTATACAAGTGCCGGTTTACCAGCTGCCTCAAGAACTGCGTTAGCATCCTCAAGACCATACTGTGTACGGTAGATAGCCTCTACGTTAGCCTCATCACCTTTGAACATAGCGTAGGAGATGGAACCATCTTTGTTAAGGTCGATTGCATCGAAGTTAGCTACTGCGTAGTCACCGATCATCTTACCCTGCATATGACCAGCTGCCGGAGCATCTGTACCGATGAATGCGATTGTGCTGTTAGCCTCAAGAACTGCTACGTCAGAACCATCTGTACCGATCGCACGGTTGAAGAAAAGAACCGGGATATCGCCAGCTGCTGCGATGATATCTTCTGCTGTATCGGAAGCACCGGATGTTACCTGGTTAACTACAAGGATATCAGCACCGCCAGCGATCGCTGTGTTGATCTGGTCGATCTGTGTGGACTGGTTGTTTGCTGCGAACTGGTTGTCCGGAGTGATTCCGAGAGCTTCGAACTCTTTGTTCATAGCGTCACGAACGGAACCAAGGTAAACGTCGGACTCGTCGTACCAGAATACAACTACCTTTGCATCATCTGCTGCCGGAGCTGCTTCTGTTGCAGCTTCTTTTGCTGCCTCTGTTGCTGCCGGAGCTGCTGTTGTTGCTGCTGTCTCTTCTTTTGCGCCGCAAGCTGTAAGGCTAAGAGCCATAGCACCTGCTAAACCTGCTGCTAATAATCTTTTTTTCATAGTAAATTACCCCTCTCTTTGTATAGATTACATTGCTACACAACACCTCTATGATAGTTACATTATACCAAATTTTTCCTAATAATCAATGCTTTTTCTGTACATTTTTTGAAACAGACTCAGATAACAGGCTTCTTTTCCTCACAAATTACGGACCTCGAAAAACCGGAGCGTTCGGCTGCTTAACAGCTTCTGCCGAATCCTTAATATTTTCTCTGCCTGTTTCTGCAAGGGCTGCTGCATAGTCTCTGCGGAACTCCTGGTAAAACGGCAGTCCGTTTTTGCTTTCAAGCATCGTCAACAGGTTTTCCTGCGGTCTGTTCATAAAACGTTCGAACGCTTTGTTCTTTGTGATCTGAGCGATTCCTTTCTCGATTGACTTCTCATTTAATGCCGAGGTAAGAGAATTGGATTTTTTCAGCTTTGCAGAGTTCTCTACGATCGTCTTTAAATAGATGATCTTTGCAAAGGATCTTCCTCTGTCCGCTTTATCAAAATCCGGTGATTTCATCTCATTGATCACAGTTTTGATCTCACGATTCAGTGTACGACCGGTATGAAGTTCAAGATTTCTTGCTTTTGCATTGGCCCTGAATCCTACGCAAAGCTTTTCTGAAACAGCTTCTACGATCCTTGCAGCCGTCAGTCTCGCTTGTTCAATCTTATTTCCATCATGTCCATCCAGAGCATCGATTTTGTACATCTCATAGCTACTCGCAGTACGTTTCAGCACTGCAATACTCTCAAAGAGACTCTGTGACTGTTCCGCACTTGGCTCAGTCGTATGATTCCGCTTCATGTCGCGTTCCATGCGCTGTACGGTTTTTGATGCCCATTCACACTGTTTTTTCATGTGTCTGAATTCTTTTGAAGATCTCATCATAGAAGGATCTGCTTTGTCGATCATTCTACTGAGCAGTTTCAGATTCTCTTTCGCAGCCAGAAATACATCCTTTTCATCCATTTCATTGAATGGCTTTGCGGCCTTTGCAATTTCAAGCATATCGTTTTCAAATCCTTCTTTGGCTGCTGACATATACTTGTCGATAGCCTGGTTGTCCAGAGCAGCCTTCTCGAATCGCTCCACGCGGTCAATCTTTTCAAAAGAAACCGTCTTGCGCGCTTTTTCCCGAGGATTCTTCATTCGTTCCCTTGCTTCTTTCACACGGCCAAATAAGTTTTTGTACGTGGCAAGATCGTTCAGTTTCATGTCCTTCCATTCCTCATCACTGACAATCCTTACCTTCTTATTTTCAATGGCATCCTGAAGACGTGCCAGACGCTGCTGTGCGGCAATGATTTCTTTTTTGTTGAGCGTCGTATCTGACAGCGTGTTGGAAATATCCTCTGCCTGCATATGAAGGACCTTTTCCGCCATTGTTTCTGAAATGACAGTGATCTGATCCAGTGCAACACCTTTAATGCCCACTCCTTGATCCGGTTTCGGACATATACCAATAACTGAACAGTCATTGTCAATTCCCTGTACACCTGCAAAACGAGGGTTCCCTGTATCCAGTCCTTCGAATTTATAGATCATATTTCCAGTGTGTCGATCCAGATTCATACAGATATAGTCAAGAATCTGCAGATCTGCCACACTTTTCAAACCGATACCATCAAAAATATCATCAGTAATTTCTGCAGGAATATCGCCTTTTCTTAAATTATTGACATCTATGCCATCCGCACGTTCCATTGCGACACCGTCTACAATGCTTTCGCCCATCTGAATCTGCACAGGTGTAGTTCTTGCCAACAAATTCGGTACTCCCAGACTGTCACCCATCTGACTCATCGCCACATTGCGCATATCTACGCGTTCAGAAGCGCTTCTGTTTTCGTACAGAATCGTTTCCGGATTTGTCACAAAAACACCGAACATCCTCGAATCAATCATCTGTACCAGTTTTTCAATCTCGAAGTCCGCCTTTAACGCTTCTGCCTCAACTTCATCATACCCCAGTTCCTCAAAATCAGGGATATAACTCACATTCTCTCCAATTCCACGCATATCAATCCGATGAAAATACGCTCTCATTCTCTCAAGAAATTCCTCTTTATTCGGATATCTCTCTATAAATCCATCGAAAGCCCGATCCATTGCTTCATAGACTTCCAAAGTGTTCGCTTTTGTAAAGAAGCATTCCTTCAAATTCCCGTTTTGATCTTCATAGGAAAAGGCGAATCGTTTGTTCATTGCACCTGATGTGAACTCCAGTGCTGTATCATTAGGAACCACAAATTTTAACGGCTCTTCATGCTTTCTTTCCGGCTCTTTTAACATGGTTCCGTGTCCAAGAACGCGTCCCACCGGAACCGGCGGTTTCTCATTCACCACTTCGTTTTCAATCTGGAAAAGATCGTTGATTTTTGCGTTCATCGTTTGCATCGATCTCTCTTTTGACTGTACACTTGCTTCATGTTTTTTAATCAGGTTATTGAGCTCTCCAAGCATTTTAAACTGGTTATTGCCTGCATTCGCCAATGTTTCCCGATTGTAATGATGCCATTCATCGGAAGAAACGATTCTGAGGAAACCGGCTTCCACTTCTCCCGGCTGTTTATCTTTATAATGTTCAAGACCTTCAAGGATTTTTTCCTGAAGATGTGCTGTTCTTTCCCATGCAGCATCAATTTCCTTTTCCGAAAGACCATAGCCCCTCAAAGTTGTCTGCAGAACAGACTTTTCAATCGCAAGGATTTTCTCAGCAGTGGCCGCATCCAGCACACCAAACTGCTCCGGCTGGACCCACATGTTGCCAATACGGTTATTGGTTGTTGGCGGAGTCATACCAAAAGACAAATCGTTATCAATACCGGTAATGCCGATCAGTTTTGTTTTTCCGTTGACGGTGCCAAACTGATAAAACATATTTCCTTCATGACGATCGATATTGCCGCAAATATAATCCAGCGCCTGCATAGCCGCAATATCTGCAAATACCTCCGGATTGTCATATACATCTCCATTATACGCCCTCATCGGATCATCGTTCGAAAGATGATATGCATCCTTGCCAGGTGCCTGTTCCATAAATGTTCCGGAGACTGCTTTGCCATTCTGCATCAGGATCATCGGCTCCGCTTTCGCAAGAAGAGCCGGTTTTCCGATAAGAGAAGAGACCGCACTCATTGCAGCATTTCTCTTGTCTATATTGGCATCCTTATCCGTGTGAATGCTTGTTTTATGTTCTACATACAGTATATATAGATTTTGATACTGCTCGATCGCGGCAGTCAGTTCTATCATCATTTTCGGATAGCGAGGATTTGCCTGATATTTTTCCGTAACTTCACCGGGAACCTTCAGTTCCTCCAAAGAACGTGACCAGGTTTGATAAGCTGCATTTCTGGCCCTCTCAGGATCAGGTATGTTTTTCACATTGACTTCCGCTCTTCCCATAATCGTTCTGTTAAACGTTTCCCCGTCGCACGTTTCGATATGATCGAAGATTTCTGTCATTTCCGGATATCTCAGACGGAAATCCGCAAGGATTCTGTCACGGTTGACCACCGGATCTGCAAAGCTGCTTTTCGTAAAATAAACATTTCTTACAACATTGTCATTTCCTTCCACCTGCAGAGGAATACGGCTGCTTAACTGATTGCCCACGCTAGAAACCGGCTGATCTCCGATATCAACCGTAACGGCACGACCGTTTTCCAGTATTTCTGTCAGCGTCATATTTTTGTCAGGTGAAACTACATCCAATGCCGCTTCATCGCGACTTAATAACATACTCAGTTCGCTCACCAGCACATGGACTCCCTTTAACTGTTCATCCGGAATGGTCAGCATACGGCTGCAGTTCTTGATCACGTTTTTGTAGGCATCGTGGATCTTTGCTATATCCTCTTTTTTCAAAGCCGGCATTTTGCCATCTTCATTTTTCCAGTAATATTCTTCTGTGGTTTCGGCCAACTGATTTAAAGACTGCAGCAGATTGTCATACGTCTGCAGACTTTCTTCTTTCGTCGCAGCATCACCGATCAGTAAAATATATCTTTGCAGATGGTTTCTCACGTTCGCTGTCTTGTCCGGCATACATAACCTCCTGTTTCAATCCTATAATTTCCTAAAATATCATTTTCGGTTCCGGCTCTTTTACCGCTTCCGGTTTTTTCACTTCCGGAGCCGCTTCCTTAATCGCAAAGTTTTCCTGCGCCAAGTCACGCATATCCGCCGCCAGAGCAATACGGTCTTTTCCAAGCTCTGTAAACTGGGACAGATTTTTCGCACTCATATACTCCTGGCTGGAAATCCCCAAATCTACAACTG
>JAFOCX010000147.1 GCA_017380975.1 Lachnospiraceae bacterium | reverse complement strand
TGATATCTCCATTCCCTTCCTATATATGCCCTTATTCTATACTTATGGAACGGACAAAACAGGAATGACAGTATATGAAAAATATGGTATAATAGAAGAACTATTTTATTTGAGGTGACTCTATGGATTTTGATGATAACTATATCCGACGACGGTCCTATGTCTCCCGCAGACAAAAACAGCGCCGAAGGCAGCGGAACCTATCTATCTTTTTGATCATTCTTGTGATCATTGCCATTCTTAGTGCGTGTATTTATTTTTTCATAATAAAAAAACAAGGAGAATACTTTATTGATCCGGTTGTCTCTTCTCAGGAGTCTTTACCAAAGCCATCGGACCCTGAATCGATCCACCTGGCTACCGAACCTGCTTCTGAGTCAGACGAGCATCCTTTGTTGGCCAAAGCAAAGGCCCTCGCAGATGGTTATGACTACGATGGTGCGATCGAACTTTTGCGATCCGATGCAGCTTATGCAGATGATCCTGTGATCAAAGAAGCAATTGCTGCATACGAAGAGACGAAATCTACCCTTGTTCGCATTGATCCGACAGAGGTGACTCATGTATTTTTCCACACGCTCATCATGGACAATGCAAAAGCATTTGACGGTGATCATGATTCAGACGGTTACAATCAGGTCATGACAACCAAAAGCGAGTTTTTAAAGATTCTGGAACAGATGTATGAGCGCGGCTATGTCCTTGTGAAGATGCATGATCTGGCATATGAGACGATTGATGAGAACGGTAAACCGAAATTCGTTACCGGAGACATCTTATTACCTCCGGACAAAAAAGCATTCGTCATGTCCCAGGATGATGTTTGTTATTATGAGTATATGGAAGGGGATGGATTTGCCACAAGAATGATCGTTGGAGAAGATGGAAAACCGACTTGTGAAATGATCCTGGATGATGGTTCTGTATCGGTCGGCTCCTATGATCTGGTTCCTCTTCTGGAAGATTTCATTGCAGAACATCCGGATTTTTCCTATAAAGGCGCACGTGCAGTGATCGCATTTACCGGATATCAGGGAATCCTAGGATACCGCACAGATCCGGAATATAAAGATTCCAACCCGAATTATGAAGAAGATTGCCAGACTGCTCGTGAAGTTGCGCAGTGTCTCCGCGACAATGGATGGGAGCTTGCTTCCCACAGCTGGGGACACATCAACATGACTGACCGTGATCTTGCTTCTGTCAAAACGGATGCTGACAAATGGGAGGCTCGTGTGGAATCTCTCATCGGAGAAACCGATATTATCCTCTATCCGTTTGGTGCCGACATCGGTGACTGGAGACTCTACAACACAGAAAACGAAAAATTCAACTATCTCTACAATCTTGGATTCCGTTATTTCTGTAATGTCGACGGAAGTCCTCACTGGGTACAGATTGGCGATACGTTCATGCGCCAGGGACGTAGAAATCTGGACGGTTATCGTATGTACTATGATCTTCCGGAAACAAATCCGGAAAAAACGTATCTGGATGACCTCTTTGATGTCTCCACTGTCTTTGATCCGGATCGTCCGACTCCGGTTCCAAAAATGTAAATCTTTTTATACACACAAAAAGTCGATGCAGCGCGTTTTCCACAATGCATCGACTTTTCTATTATTAGAACTGTACTACTTCTTTAATCTCTTCAGCAGGTACAACGCTCTCCGCGTAAAGTACCGGACCGATTCCTTCATATTCCTGCCAGTATTCGTAAGTCATCTTCGCACGAACTTTTACCCAGCTTCCTGTCTCTAACAGTCGTGCCTCTCTCGCCTTACATACAAATCCAAGGAATGTCATATCATCTGCACAGCATGTCATTGCCATACGACCAGGAACAAAATAATTTTTCGGGAACTCTGGTGCTTTCAGTGTCATGGCTGTGAACTCGAAAATTTTGCCTTTGTAACGTTCTTCATTTTCAAGTGCATCCAGATACCAGATACCGTATGCCTCCGGACTGATCTCAACCACATCTGCCTTCAGATCATACGGAAGATCCTCCTCCAGAAGTTCCAGTTCAATCTCACCGTCAGAATCTTCAAAGATCAGCTCCGCCTGCGGGCTCAGCGCTTTCAGTCCGCGACGATATCTCACAATATCCTCATCTGCCACATCATCACAACGGTTCATGATGATCAGTTCGGAATTCTTAACCATCAGGCTCAGAAGCGGCTTCAGATTGTTTAAGTAAACCTCGAAGGAATCTCCGTCGATGATCGTGATCTGCTGGAAAAGCTCCCAATCATCCGGAAGGATCAGCTGATCCTGCGGCCAGATTCCGTTCCACTCGATCAATACACGACACGGATCATATGCTGCTTCGATGCTGCGGAAAAACTCCGGAGTCAGCTCGGAAACATCATCCACCGTTACCACTTTTGTTTTGGTCTCCTGAAGCAGTTTCGGATCATACTCCGTGTCACCCTCTTCACAAAGGAGAAGAACGGTTGTCTCATCTGCTTTAAAATATTCCTGCTGTAAGGTAAAAGAAATGAACTTTGTTTTTCCTGCTTCGAGAAATCCATTGATCAAGAAGACCGGCATTCCTCTTTCTTTTTTATCGTTCATACAATCTCCTGATTATCAATTATTTAAAAAGCTCTTTTAACTCGTCCTCTTTCAGATTGGAACCGATCACACAAACCTTACCTGTATAGATCGGAGTACCTGTACGGATCTCAATCTCTTCCGGAACGAGGTCAAAATAATGCCATGTGCCTTCTGCATCCGGAAGCATACCCTTTGCACGAAGAACCTGACCATACTTCTCAGTATGAGCAAGATCATGTAAGATCGCATCCAGTTTCTCACGCTCTACCTTACGGCTTGTCTCGAGGCCCCAGCTTGTGAACACTTCGTCTGCATCGTGACCATGATGGTGGTGATGATCATGACCGTGATCATGTCCGCAGCCACATGTGCAGTGCTCATCGTGATCATGGTGGTGATGATGCTCATGATGATCGTGGTCATG
>JAFOCX010000146.1 GCA_017380975.1 Lachnospiraceae bacterium | reverse complement strand
TTTGCCCCGGAAGAAATCAGCTGGATTATGGGATATCAGGGTATTACATTCCTGTTTAACCCATCTGCAATTGCTCCATATGAGTCAGGGTTAATGGAAGTAACGCTGTGGTATCAAGATACACCGGAGTTATTCGTAGAACGATATACAAATGTTCCGGAAGATGGATACGTTGTATCCCTTGCTCTGGGACGTGCTCATGAGTTTGATCGCGATCATACCGATGGCTGGGCAGATCTGATTACCGTATATCCGGAATCATCCAATGGCTACGCATTTGATAAGCTTACGATTACATTAAATGAGAGTACATATGAAGATACAGATATTTGTTTGTATGAGATATCTGCGTACTTAGTATGTGTAGGTGAACCTGGCAGATCTAACTATTACCTTTACATATATGGCCCTCTTGAAGATGGTCACAAGATGTATGTTTATGACCTGAATCAGAAGGAAATGAAACGAGTAGAACGAATTGAGAATGTATTCTTTCCGGGAAACTGGTATTCCGGAGTAGAAGAGTTTGAAGTGTATTATGAACCGGTATTCACGGATCCGACAAATGTTACCATGCACTCAAGATTGTGGACGATGGGACTGTTTTTGGGAGAAAAAGACTATTTTGTTGATCCGGAAACCGGTGAGCTGCGGGGAAGAAAAGCATCTTATACAATTCCGGAGTACACATGGCCGATTACTTCAAAAGTGCCACTTACTCTTGAGGCATTGGTGGAAGAGGAAATGGTTGAATTTCCTCCGGGAAGCGTTTTCTATTACGATCGTACAGATGGAGTTTCTTACGTGGATGTGTATTCCGAATCGGGAATCAGATACCGAATCGAAATTGATACCACAGGTGAACAAACATTGATCAACGGATTGAGTGTAGAAGAGTGTTTTGACGGAGTAACAAAAATCTGGTAAACGGATACATCTTGAATATTAATATTTCCGTAAGAAAAATGACCCGGTATCTTCATTGACGATACCGGGTTTATCTTATATAATAACTGTATTAAGAGTATTAATACAGTGTAATTCTTATAAGAATATAGAAAGGAGGCTGACCATGATCATTCTGGATTATAAGGACCGAAGACCGATTTATGAGCAGGTCATCGAAAAGCTGGAAGAGCTAATGTTTCTGGGAGTCCTGAAAGAACATGATCCGATGCCTTCCGTGCGAAGTCTTGCCATGGATCTTTCCATCAATCCCAACACGATTCAGCGTGCGTATGCAGAACTGGAGCGAAGAGGATACATTTATGTGGTGAAGGGAAAGGGAAGCTTTGTCTCGGAGAATCGTACGATGAAGGAGAATCGAAAAAGAGAGTTTCTGGTGCAGTTCAGTGACATGATCGACGAGGCGATTCGGCTCGGTATATCGGATCAGGAATTACATCAGATGGTTGAAGTCCAGTATAAGGCAGCAGTGAAAATTACAGGAGGTGGAGAAACTTGATTGAAGCCAAAAACTTAACAAAAAGATTTGACAATATTGTAGCTGTGGATCATGTCAATGCGACGATCCGTGACGGTTATGTCTTTGGTCTGATCGGTACCAACGGAGCTGGAAAAAGTACATTTTTACGAATGGCGAGCGGTATCCTGAAACCGGATGAAGGTACGATCCAAATCGACGGAGAAGATGTGTTTGAGAATCCAAAGGTAAAGAGCCGTTTTTATTATATTTCCGATGAACAGTATTTCTTTCCGAATGCGACTCCGAAGGAAATGATCGTTTATAATAAGGCGATCTATCCTGCATTTGACGAAGGAAGATGTTTCGAACTGTTGACATCTTTTAACTTGGACCCAAAGAGAAAAATCTCCACGTTTTCCAAGGGTATGAAAAAACAGCTTTCCGTGATCCTGGGTATTTGTGCGAATACTGATTACATTTTCTGTGATGAGACCTTTGACGGACTGGATCCGGTGATGCGGCAGGCGGTAAAGAGTTTGTTTGCAAACGATATGGCAGAGCGTAATCTGACTCCGATCATTGCATCGCACAACCTGAGAGAGCTGGAAGATATTTGCGATCATGTCGGACTTCTTCATAAGGGCGGAATTCTTTTATCAAAAGATCTTGATGATATGAAACTCAATATTCATAAGGTACAGTGTGTACTGAAACCCGGAATGAAAGCAGAAGATTTACGGGAACTCGATAAAGTGAAAGTGGAATATCGAGGAAGTCTTGTAACCATGACAGTACGCGGAAGCAGAGATGAGATTGAGGCGCTGATGATATCTTATGAGCCATTATTCTTTGAAATGATCCCATTGTCTCTGGAAGAAATCTTTATTAGTGAAACGGAGGTGGCAGGTTATGACATCAAGAAACTTATTCTTTAAATTGATGCGCGAAGATTTGAAACGAAAAATCTGGGCGATCGGTCTGGCATTCCTGTCATTTTTCTTCTGGATGCCGGTCAATGCTGCGATGAGTGTCAGCGATCTCCAGCAGACATACAGCCGCTGGATCTCGAACGGAACGACATTTGGTGAAGGGATAACAGCAGAGAGCAGATATGCAGAGCGTCTGCTTGGAATTGTGGAAACAACCATCGGCATGCAAAATGTGTTAAATGTGGCTTCCATCGCAGTTGCTGCGATCGTAATGGCTTTGACAGGTTTCCTTTATCTTCATTCGAGAAAACAGGTAGACTTTTATCACAGCATTCCGGTCAAAAGAGAAATGATCTTTACGGTAAAATATCTGAATGGAATTCTGATCGTACTGAGCATGTATTTGCTCAATATGTTTCTTGCGATGGGAATTCTCGCGGTCAATCGCGTGGATATTTCTGTTTTACTTCCGACCGGATTGATGGCATTCCTGGTGCATGCGGGCGGATATTTGGTCAACTATGGATTGATGGTCATCGCAGTTGTGCTGACCGGAAACTTTTTTATCTCGATCCTTGGAGGAATCGTACTGTTTGCTTATGGTCCGGCGATCATTGCATTGATTCAGGGGCTGATGTATTTATTCTTTGAAACGATCAATCTTCGTGGTGTCAGTTTGGAGCAGATGATGGTAAATGCATCTCCGCTGCCTTACTACATTGAGACTGTCATAGATGGTGCTGAAAGAGAGCTTGCTCAATATGGACAATTGATCGGTTCTGTGGGAATCATGGCATTGGTTGGTGTGGTGATGGCGTTTGTCGCAATGTTCCTTTATCGCAAGCGCCCGTCTGAATCTACCGGAAAAGCAATGGCCTTCACCATTACAAAGGCTCCGGTCAAGGTTCTTCTGGTAGTTCCGATTACGATTGCGGCTTCCCTTTTATTCTGGAATATTTATTTCAGCATTCCGTGGGCTGTTTTTGGATTCGTGACGGGACTGGTTGTGACCCATGCGATCGTGGAGATCCTTTATCATTTTGAATTTACAAAACTGTTTTCAAACCTGCACCATATGGGGCTTTCAGCCGTGCTGGCGCTGGCAGTTATTGCAGTGTTCCGATTTGATCTGGCTGGTTACGACAATTATAAACCGACTGAGAAAGAATTTGAATCTGCATCTATCCATGCGGCAAGCATTCGTGATTATCAGGACTATGGTATACCGTATTATTATGAGTCCAACGGAAATTCACATCAAAGCTGGCGATATATATCTACCGATCA
>JAFOCX010000145.1 GCA_017380975.1 Lachnospiraceae bacterium | reverse complement strand
ATGTAACCTCCAATCCCCTATATAAGTGTTTTTACCGAAAAAACCTGTCGCAGATTCCGATCCGGAACTCCTGCGGCAGGTTTTATTTGTTAATTGATGATTTTTAATCTTCCTGTAACGCTCTCAGACGTTTTTCATCCACCAGCTCAATGGCACCGCGAGTCAACTTCACCAGTCCCTCATTCTGGAAATATTTTAACATCCTGGTCACGACCTCTCTGGCTGTTCCCATATGGTTGGCGATCTTCTCGTGTGTGATCTTCAGAGACTGTGTTCCTTCCAGAGCACTCTCTTCCAGCAAGAACGCAGCCAAACGCTTGTCAAAACTCTTCCACATGATCTGCTCCATCATCCACATCACGTCGGAAAAACGGCTGGATATCACTTGATTGTGATAGTTTGCCAGCGGTGCAGATTCCATCAGTACTGCATTGTAAACATCCGGCGGAATTACCATAACTTCAGAATCCTTTTCTGCCTCGATGACCATATCAAACATGATGTTCGGCATCGCACAAGATGCTGTGAAGATGCAGGTATCCATCTCGAACAGGCGGTATAAAGTCACCTCTCGACCTTCGCTGGAAATACTGTATGCACGGAGCTGTCCGGATTCGATCAATACAATGCCGAGACAGTTCGTCTCTCCGCTGTGAAGAACCATTCCCTTCGGTACTTCGCGGAAATAGGTCGCATCTTCTATCTTTTTCTGCTGTGCAGGTGTCAGCTTGTCCCAAATCGGAAAATATGTTGCAAAATCCATAACCTTACCTCCCAATGTATCTAGTATAAATCAGAAAAATAAGTGTGTCAATGAGACACAAATGTGAGAAAGTCACAGAACTTTTTGAATGATTGTACTATAATCATGCTATAATAAAAAAGGAAATAAATTCCGAGATAGATATCGATAACAGGAGGATCTGAAATATGAAGAATGAGAAATTTTATATTTGTCGTACATGTGGTAACTTAGTAAACGTGATCAACGCATCCGGCGTTCCGATGATGTGCTGCGGCAAACCGATGGAAGCTCTTGAGCCGAACACAGTAGAAGCAAGCGGAGAGAAGCATATCCCGGCTGTTACTGTGGAAGAAGGCGCGGTTCATGTGATGATCGGTTCTGTTGAACACCCAATGGTAGACGTTCACTATATCGAGTGGGTATATCTCCAGACAGAAAACGGCGGTCAGAGAATCCATCTCAAACCGAATCAGGAACCGAAGGTAACATTCCTTCTCGGCAATGAAAAACCGGTTGCTGTATACGCATACTGCAATCTCCACGGTCTCTGGAAAACAGAGCTCTAATCTAGCTTCATAGAATGTCTCTATAAAAGGGCCCTCACTTGAAACATCAGTTTCGGTGGGGGCCCTCCCTTTTTATGTATTATTTGACTTCCATCCATGCGCCTCCGCGCTCTCTGGACTTTTCAGCCATAAACACCAGCTGATGACCGATCATGGAATCATCAAGTGTTGTACAGCACAAGGATGGTTTCTCATTATTTAATATAGAAATGAAATCTCTCACGATTGCCTGATCTCCACCGCCGTGGGCATTTCCCTTTTGTGCACTCGAAACGTCTACCACGTATTCCTTCTTTCCTCCCGCTTCCCTAGGATCAATCAGGGATACCGTAAATCTCTGGTCCTCAAACGTTCCGTATATTTCTCCCTTTGTACCGGTAATATGAATTCGACGTCCGGATGCAGATGAACCGCCAACCATAGAAAATGTGCCAAGCGCTCCATTCGCAAAGGAGACCATCATGGACTGATGATCCACGATCTGCAGATTCCTGCGGTAAACGCATTGACTGTATGGGTTATCCGGCTTACGAAGAACTTGTTCCTTCTCTTCCTCCGCGATTCCTACACAGCCGCATTCGTGCCAGATATTATTGGCCCAGCGCTGCGGATTCTCCAGATATAAGCGTTTCGCAGAAAATATGCACTCTCGCTCTACAGGACAATCCAGGAGACAATGTGTTCCCGCCCCTTCCGGCGCCATATCTTCTTTAAACTGGGAAACTGTTCCAATGCTAGATACCTTTTCAGGCTGGATTCCATTCAGCATCCATGCCATAATATCCAGATCATGGCTGCACTTTGAAAGCAGCATACCGGATCCGCATAATTTCGGAGATGCATATTTCCCACGCACATAGGACACGGACTGATGAAAATAGCTTACATGCTCTGCCATTTGAATACTAAGTACAGTCCCAATCTCCCCATTTGATAACAGAGTTTTCATCTCCTTGTAAAATGGTGCGTAACGAAGGACGTGGCAAATCATTACCTTGCGTCCGGCCTCATGGGCACAGGACAGCAGGCGATCTGCTTCTTCCTGATTGACTGCAAACGGTTTCTCTAACAAAAGGTCATAACCGGCCTTTAAAACCGGGATGGATGTTTCAACATGCTGCTGATCCATCGTTCCATTTATGACTGCATCTGCAAATTTCGGTCTTTTTACCATCTCTTCAACGGATGAAAAGCAATTCTCTTCCGGAATATCAAAGGTTCGTTTCGCCAGATCTACTCGCTCCGGCCTTACATCAACAACTCCCACGATCCGAAATAACTCCGGGTGTGCAAGCGCTTCTTTCGCATAGATCATCGCTCGTTCACCCATGCCTACAATAATCATCTTCTTCTGGCTCTGCCTGTTCATTTCTTACCACTCCAATGTGTGCAGCTGACCTTCCATTGTCATCTTCTCAAATCCATTCTGGCGCAGACCCTCATATAACATAATCGCAACAGAGTTGGACAGATTCAGGGAACGCATATCTCCCCACATCGGAATGCGTACGCAAGTTTCCGGATATTTTACAAGGATCTCCTCCGGGATTCCACGGCTCTCCGGGCCAAACATCATATAACAGTCCGGCTCATACTGCACATCTGTATACACATGCTGTGCCTTTGTGGTTGCCATGTAGATTTTTGCTCCCGGATTCTTTGCAAGAAAGTCTTCGAAATTGCTGTAAACAGTCACATCAAGCTTTGGCCAGTAGTCCAGACCGGCGCGCACCAGATGCTTCTCGCTGAGTTTGAATCCCAGCGGTTCGATCAAATGCAGCTTTGTATTCGTCGCCACGCATGTACGACCGATATTTCCTGTGTTAGCCGGCATTTCCGGCTCATATAATACAATGTTCATTGTAGTTTCCTCCTAAAAAACCGGGCAATGGCCGGATTTCTCTCCGCCACTGCCCGGCTCACCTTCTCTTACTGAGCATTTTCTGCTAAATGTCTCTTTGCGAATCGCTCAATTCTCTCCATTGCCTTCTGCAGATTCTTTAAGGAATATGCATAAGAAACACGAAGATATCCTTCACCGCAGTCGCCGAATGCAGTACCCGGAACAACTGCTACTTTTTCTTCTTCAAGAAGCTTCAATGCAAACTCATCAGAGCTCATGCCAAAACGCTTGATGCACGGGAACACGTAGAATGCACCCTGCGGCTCATAGCAGTCCATTCCGATCTCGTTGAACGCTTTTACAAGATACTTTCTTCTCTCGTCATACGCCTCACGCATCTCTGCCACGTCCTCATCACCATTGCGAAGAGCCTCAACCGCCGCATACTGGCTGGTTGTCGGAGCACACATGATCGCAAACTGGTGGATCTTGAGCATCTGCTGTAAGATCACCTTCGGTGCACACGCATATCCAAGTCTCCATCCTGTCATCGCATAAGATTTGGAAAAACCATTGATCAGAACGGTTCTCTCCTTCATTCCCGGAAGGGATGCAATGGTCACATGGTTGCCTGTATAAGTCAGTTCAGAATAGATCTCGTCGGAAATCACGTAAAGATCATGTTCTTCGATCACTTCTGCGATCTCCTTCAGATCTTCCAATTCCATGATGGAACCGGTCGGATTGTTCGGGAACGGAAGGATCAGAACTTTTGTCTTCGGAGTGATCGCCGCAAGCAGCTTCTCCTTTGTCAGACGGAACTGATCTT
>JAFOCX010000144.1 GCA_017380975.1 Lachnospiraceae bacterium | reverse complement strand
GCATTTTTCTTGTGTATGAATATCGCTCGAAGAATCGATATTATTTCAGATATGTATCCATCCAGTTAAGAATCTCTGTCATACGGTCGATTCTGTTCTCCGGCTTACCGCTTCTGGATAAGTCATGGTTCTCACCGTGGAATAAGCAAAGTTTTGTCGGAACGCCCTGTCTCTTTAATGCACTGAACATGGAGATGCCGTCTGCCATGTAGCAGCGGTAGTCTTCATCAGAGTGGATGATGAGAGTCGGTGTCTTAAAGTTCGGAGCATATTTTAACGGAGACTGCTCCCAGAGCTTATCAAGGTCATGGATTGTATCGCCGCCTACGTTTGCGTACGGGAATGTATGGCCGATATCAGATGTATGTTCAAATGCAACCCAGTTGCAAATGGAACGCTGTGTAGCTGCTGCTTTGAAACGGTCTGTGTGGCCGATGATCCAGTTTGTCATGAAGCCGCCGTAGGAGCCGCCTGTAACACCAACACGTGCAGTGTCGATCATCGGATATGCCTCTAATACTTTATCTGTAAATTCCATCAGGTTCGCATAGTCAACAGTTCCGTAGATACCGTTGATATCGCCGAATGCTGTGCCGCGTCCGTCAGATCCTCTCGGGTTGGAGAAGAATACGAAGTAGCCTGCGTTTGCCCACATCTGCATCTCATGGTGGAATACATCAGAGAAGACTGTGCGCGGACCGCCATGGATGTGGAGGATTGCCGGATATGTCTTTCCTTCTTCATAATCTGCCGGTTTCATAACCCATCCATGGATCTCGTAACCGTCAGTTGCTGTAAATGTAAGCGGTTCCGGAGTTACAACGGAAAGCTCAGCGAAGAGAGCGCCGTTGAAATCTGTGATCTGTTCACCGTCTAAGTAAAGCTCAGCAAGTTTCTGTCCCTGCATCTCACAGCTTACCAGATGTTCGCCGTTGAAGTCGAAGCTGTTGCAACTGCTGCCGGCTGTAAGGCTTTCAGAGATATTGCCATCTTTATCAAGCTTTCTTAACCATGTATAGTCATCAACTGTGGAAAGGAAGTAGAAGTCGTCACCTACCAGCTTAGCACCGCGGCCGGCACCGTATTTTGCATCGGAACCAACACTGCCGGAACCGATGGAAGCGTCATACTCAGCAATATGTGTGAGAACACCATCGTTTAAGTTGATCGTATAGAACTCGTTGTATTTTACGCAGCCCATATCATTTGTTTCATTTGCAGCGATAAGAGCTTCGTTTTCATTTAACATCTGGATCACACCTGTGCGTAAGGAATCCGGCTCTACGATAGTCTTAGTTTCGCCTGTTGCCATATTGTAGAGGTAGATACCTGCGTACAGACCGCGAACGCCCTGTTTCCACGGGAATGCCTTATAAAGGATCAGGTCGCCGTATACGGAAGATTCCATGCAGTCTGTCCAGTCACAAACGATGTATGTTAATTCGCCTGTAGTCTTGTCACAGATCGCAAGGCGGTTTCTGATCGCATTTGTATAACCGAGAGCATTGCCCCAGAACGGAAGTTCATCAAATACTTCGTAGGATTTCTTTCTTGTGTCTTTGTGGTTATCCTGTTTGATGGATACTAAGTAGTTGCCGTTCGGAAGAGTCTTGATGCCGGATGCTTTTGCCGGTACTGTAAAGAGCTCAACTGCTTCGCCGCCATTCGGAGAAATCTCATTGAATGCTGTGATATCTTCACCTGCAGCTGCTTTCTTTTTCGCCTCTGCGCTTCTGTTAGCCGGGAAAATAAGTGTATTTTCCGGTGTCCATGCATAAGACTTCGCATCACCGCCGCTTGTGAGTTTTACAACCTTCTTTGCTTCCATGTCGTAAACATAGATATTGCCCTTATAGTTGTTGTCCGCTTTGTCAGCTGTGGACACGATGAAAGCAATATATTTACCATTCGGAGAGAATGTCGGATTGCTTACAAACTGAAAGTCGAGAAAGGTATTGATTTCAATTTTTTTCATGGTGTTGCCTCCGTGTTTCGATAATTCTTTACTCTATTATAACATTACTTTGTTGCGTGTCAAGAAAAGCTCTTGCCAACTAAAAAAAATAATGCTAGAATATTTAGGATTATGAGTATCGTGTGTTTTGTCAGGACGACAGGCACAAGAAATAGAAAGAATTAAAGGAGCAAAAGAGATGTCAGGACATTCTAAATTCGCCAATATTAAACACAAAAAAGAGAAAAATGATGCTGCAAAGGGTAAGATCTTTACAGTTATCGGAAGAGAGATCGCAGTAGCTGTTAAAGAAGGCGGCGCAGATCCGGCTAACAACAGCAAGCTCCGTGATGTTATCGCAAAAGCGAAATCCAACAACATGCCGAACGATACGATCGAGCGTGGTATCAAAAAAGCAGCAGGTGACTTAGGTTCCGTAAACTACGAGCAGCTCACATACGAAGGTTATGGTCCGAACGGTATCGCGATCATCGTTGAGACACTGACAGACAACAAAAACCGTACAGCAGCAAACGTAAGAAGTGCTTTCACAAAAGGCGGCGGAAACGTTGGTGCACAGGGCAGCGTATCCTTCATGTTTGACAAGAAGGGCCAGATCATCATCGATAAAGAAGAGTGTGAGATGGATGCTGACGAGTTAATGATGCTTGCTCTCGATGCAGGTGCAGAAGACTTCGCAGAGGAAGAGGACAGCTTCGAAGTGATCACAGATCCGGATTCCTTTAGTGAGGTTCGTGAGGCTCTTGAGAAAGAGGGCATTCCGATGCTTCAGGCAGAAGTTACTATGATCCCGCAGAACTGGGTAGATGTACACGATGACGAGACAGTGAAGAAGATGAACAGACTTCTCGGTCTTCTTGATGAGGATGATGACGTTCAGAACGTTTATCACAACTGGGACGAATAAAATGGTTTTAAAGAAAGCGAAAGAATTATTGGAATCCGGCGGTTATACTTGTGTCCTTACAGACGGAACAGCCGTTCATACATCGATGTTCCGCGGAGTAAAACCACTGGTACAGTTTCTTGTAAATGGTACAATTCCTTCCGGTCTTTCAGCTGCAGACAAAGTGGTTGGCAAGGCAACGGCGTATCTTTACGTATTGCTCAAAGTGAAGGAGCTTTATTCTTTGGTAATCAGTGAGCCGGCGTTGGCAGTATTAGAGGCTAACGGTATTCATGCGGAATACGGACAGTTGGTACCGAACATTATTAACCGCAAGGGAGACGGTATCTGTCCGTTTGAGATGGCAGTTATGGATATTACTGATCCGGAGACGGCATACGAGGCGATCTTACGCAAGATGCAGGAAATGAATATTACAATTCAATAGTTTATGTTACAAAATTAAATGGGATATTCCGAACAAGGGATATCCCATTTTGTATTAACTGTGATATAATCAATGAAAATATTACAGGAGAAGGTTTCACTTATGAAAGTAAGACTTAGTACACTTTGTTATATAGAAAAAGATAACCAGTATCTGATGCTGCATCGCGTGGTTAAGAAAAATGATGTCAATAAAGACAAGTGGATCGGTGTCGGCGGACATTTTGAAGAAGGGGAAAGTCCGGAGGAATGTGTCCTTCGAGAGGTGAAAGAAGAGACAGGCTATACCTTGACATCTTATCGGTACCGTGGTCTGGTAACCTTTGTGTTTGCAGACATTGAGATGGAGTATATGTCGCTGTTTACTGCAGATGGGTTCGAAGGAGAACCAATCCCCTGCAATGAAGGTGTGTTGGAATGGGTGGACATTGAAAAGGTATGGAAATTAAATTTATGGGAAGGCGATAAGATCTTTTTCCGTCTCCTGGATGAAAATGTCCCATTCTTCTCACTGAAACTTGTTTACAGCAAAGAAGGAAAATTAGAATATGCAGCGCTGAATGGAAAAACGATGGAGATGTTTGATGTGATCGATGAGGAAGGAAAATCGATCGGGTTGATCAAGGAACGTGGTGTGGTTCACAGAGAAGGCGCACTTCATGCAACCTCTCATATCTGGATCGCAAGGCCTAATGCTCTGAGTGGGTATGATGTACTGCTGCAGAAACGCAGCTTAGACAAAGATTCCCACCCGGGATGTTATGATATTTCTTCTGCGGGACATATCGTAGCGGGAGACGGTCCGTTAGATTCTGCCATTCGTGAACTGGAGGAAGAACTCGGCATAATGGCAAAGCCGGAAGAATTGTTAGAGTTCGGTGTACAGTACAAAAACTATGAAGGAGAATTTTACGGAAAGCCGTTTCGCGATAACCAGAGAAGTATTCTTTATCTTTACAAGGAACCTTTGGATATCGATACACTTCGGCTTCAGGCGTCAGAGATCGAGTCTGTGATCTGGATGGATTACAGAGAAGCGTTACAGGCAATCTGTGAGAATTCAATCAAACACTGCATTTACGAAGAGGAGTTCCGAAAACTAGGCAAAGTGCTCGGAATAGAATCATAACACTATATATAGAAGAAAGGCGTTCAAAAAATGGCGAAAACTGTAAAAACGAATGTGATGCGCTTGCTGGACAAAGCGAAGATTTCATATGAAGCGAAAGAATATCCGGTAGATGAAAATGATCTCTCCGGCAGTCATGTAGCAGATCTTCTCGGAGTGGATCATGGCAGTATGTTCAAAACACTGGTGCTGAAAGGCGACAAAACAGGATATTTGGTTTGCTGCATTCCGGTGGACGGAGAAGTGGATTTAAAGAAGGCTGCGAAAGCGGCCGGTGACAAGAAAGTGGAGATGCTTCCGATGAAAGATCTTCTGGCTGTGACAGGATATATTCGCGGCGGATGTTCACCGATCGGTATGAAAAAGCGCTTTCCGACTTATCTTGATTTCTCAGCATTTCAGTATGAAGCGATTACCGTCAGTGCAGGTCAGAGAGGGGCTCAGGTAATCCTCTCTCCAAACGATTTAATGGCCATGGTGGGGGCAAAAGCTGCAGATTTGATGTAAAAATGGTTTACATAAGAAAAATGATGATCTGAATCATGGTAAAAGTGGGGGTTAAAAATTAACAAAATCGTAACAAATTGAAAATTGGCTATCTGCCACTCTGTACAAAAAACAAGGAACTGTCGAAGTTTTTTTATTGCAAAATGTTAAAAAAGAATTACAAATGTTTAAAAAGTACTTGTATAATACGCCAAACTTGCATCCGACTTATTGACATTTTCACCGAAGGTCTTCTATAATCGCAATCACCACCCGAACAGGGATGGAAACCAGAGACTGTCATCATTCTGGCAAAGTGATGACAACAGAGGAGAAAAGAGGTATCCGATGAAAGATTTATGGAACTCATTTCTTCAGACAGTTATCCAGATTGTGAGTGATCTGTACGCAGGATTGTCAAAGGCAATGCATCGCAACGCAGTTTTAATGACTGCCGGAATTTCGGTTGTGACAATGCTGACATTTGCAGCAGGTGACTTACATGTAGGCGGACATAACGCAATGGTGGCATTTGCCGAGACTCAGGAACATAGAACTGAGGCGGAAACTGAGCTGGAGGAAGCTGATTCAACAGAATTGGCAACTGACAAGGAAAACGTAGAAAACGAATTTACAGAAAACGAAGATAAGACAGAAACAGCTGCTCTTACTGATAATGGTGCAGAGGAGACAGCAGCAAAAACACATACAACAACATTTGCAGATATGCCGGAAGAAGAAAAGATGGAACTTCCGGGATATGAGGAAGCGACAGAGGCAGTCGTGGAAACAGAAGAGGCAGAGGAAGCAATGGTCCTTTCCGAAAGCGATTACAATACATTGCTTCGAATTGTACAGGCAGAGTCCGGCGGATGTGACATTACCGGAAAGATCCTGGTTGCAAATGTAATTTTAAACCGTGTGGACAGTAATGAATTTCCGGACAGCATCCATGGTGTTGTTTACCAGAAATCTCAGTTCTCTCCGGTCATTGATGGTTCTATCAACCGATGCAAAGTGTCCGATGAGACAAGGGAAGCTGTTGATCGTGCCCTGAACGGCGAAGATCCTTCTGAGGGAGCTTTGTACTTTATGAACAGAAGCAAATCTGCCCCGAAAAATGTTCGATGGTTTGATACAAAACTGAGCTTCTTATTTAAGCATGGTGAGCACGAATTTTTTAAATAATATAAGATGATAAGTCATTTCCCCGATATTTATTTGTCGGGGATTTATTTTTGTGTTGAAAACAGATATATCAGCATATATAATTTTATCAGGACAATGAATAACGAAAGAGGATGAGAGATGAAAAACTATATCTTTTTTGATCTGGATGGAACATTGACAGACTCCATGCCGGGTATTGTAAAGTCTGTACAGCATGCATTAAAGCATTATGGGATCGAAGTAGAGGATCTCAATGAATTAAAACCGTTTGTCGGTCCGCCGCTTGTGGAGAGCTTTCAGAAATATTATGGTTTTACCAAAGAACAGTCACTGGAAGCAATTACAGTATTCCGCGAGTACTATACAGAAAAAGGCTGGTGTGACAATGCTCCGTATGACGGTATTGAGTTTGTTCTGCAGAACCTGATCGCCGGCGGAAAGAAATTATATGTAGCAACATCGAAGCCGGAATGGATGGCAAAAAAGGTTTTGGAATATTTTTGTCTGGATTTCTATTTCGAATTTATCGGCGGTGCTGAGAGCGATGAGACTCGTTCGAAAAAAGACGAAGTGATCCGCTATGTGATGGAAAACTGCGGACTTAAGAATGCAGATGAGATCGTTATGGTCGGAGACCGCAGTCATGATATTGTCGGCGCACACAAAGCAGGTCTTGAAGCTGTCGGTATCCTTTACGGATATGGTGACAGAGAAGAAATGGAGCAGGCGAATGCTGAGTGGATCACAGAGACAACCTTGAGCCTAGGTGAACTTCTTATGAAACTGTAAGGAAATGGAACTTGAAAAAATCATGTTTCTGAGTTATAATAACCTCATAACAAAACGATGTGTTGCAATTCCTGGAATGCTCGACACTCCTGTTTATTTTGAACCTACATTATGACTAAAGGGATTCCTATATTTTTGGGTGGATGTCAGGCCTCCTTTTGAGTGGAAGGCAGAAGTCCAAGTGCGGTTACCCACCTAGCAAGGCTAGGCGTCAATTATGCAGGAACCGGCATTTTGGGATTGCGAAAGATAAAGAGCAGCGAGCGATCGCTGCTTTACTTTTAAGGAGAAAACGGACAACATGAAAGATCGAAAATTCTCGAAGTATTTGTTTGTCGGAGTGACAGCTGTAACTGTCATTGCGGTTTCTATATTGTTGGTTTTTTTATTCTTGGAAAGACAGGCAGTTTCTTCCTTTTTCGACAAGATCATGGAGATTTTATCTCCGATCATTATTGGTGCAGTCTTAGCATTTTTGGTATCTCCGGTTTACAATTCCTTTTATAAGAAAACGGTTGATCTTCTTGCCACCGCTCCTGAGAAAGAAGAAAAGGCAAAAAGTCTTGCCAGGCTGCATGGTACAGTCGTAAGTGTGATCTTTCTTTGCATTGTGATCGTGAGCTTTTTGTATCTGATCATTCCGCAGCTGTATTCCAGCATTGTGAGCATTGTCAACAATATGTCTGACTATGTGCAGAATATCAGCAATTGGATTCAGAATATTTTTGAAAATAATCCACCGATCGAAGCAACTGTGCTGAATGTATATCAGCAGAGTGTGGAATCACTTCAAAGCTGGGCCAACACCAGCCTGATCCCGAATCTTGAGGATCTCGGAAGTTATAATTTCGAAAACATAGGAAAGATCGTCGGAGGTTTATCCGGCAGTCTGATGAGCGTGGTGAATCTGGTAAAGAATCTCTTTATCGGCATCATTGTAATGATCTATCTGCTGAATATTAAAGATACTCTTTCCGCACAGTGTAAAAAGATCTTCTATGCGTTTCTGCCGCTGAAGGTAGCGAATGGAGTGGTAGAGGAATTCCGTTATATTCACCGTGTGTTTTCCGGATTTATTATCGGAAAGATCATTGATTCTCTGATCATTGGCATTATTTGTTATGTGGCGATGGTGCTGCTAAAACTTCCGTTTGAACTGCTGATCAGCGTGATCATCGGAGTGACAAATGTGATACCGTTCTTCGGTCCGTTTATCGGTGCGATCCCGAGTGCGATCCTTGTATTTTTGATCAGCCCGATGCAGTGCCTGTATTTCGTGATCCTGATCTTGATCTTACAGCAGTTTGACGGCAATATTTTGGGACCGAAGATTCTCGGAAACTCAACGGG
>JAFOCX010000143.1 GCA_017380975.1 Lachnospiraceae bacterium | reverse complement strand
GTCAGTTTGCAGGGATTTATGTTCCGAATCCGGAAACAGGTGCTTACAGCCTTATGCCGAGCGGAATCATGAGTGCAGATTTCTCTTCCTTAGGAAAAACATTCGGTCAGTGTTTTAAAATTGATTTTAGCGGCGTTGGCATTTTTAACTTCCTTGTAATTACATTCTCCTTCCTCTTTGTTGACCTGTTTGATACATTGGGTACATTGATCGGTGTCAGCACAAAGGCAGGAATGTTAGATGAAAACGGACGTCTTCCGGGAATCAAACCGGCCCTTCTTTCTGATGCGATCGCGACATCTGCTGGAGCAGTGCTTGGTACATCGACCACAACAACCTTTGTTGAGTCCTCTGCAGGTGTAGCAGTCGGAGGAAGAACAGGTCTTACTTCATTGACAACCGGTGTTTTGTTCTTATTGGCAACTTTATTTGCACCGTTATTTACATCCATTCCATCCTTTGCGACAGCACCTGCGCTGATCTTCGTAGGTTTCCTGATGTTTGAGGAAGTTGTAAATATCAGCTTTACTGAGAAGAACCTTTCAGAAGCAATTCCGGCTTATCTCTGTATTCTTGCAATGCCGTTATTCTATAGTATTTCAGAAGGTATCAGTATCGGAGTAATCTCTTATGTGATACTTCAGGCTGCGACAGGAAAAGCGAAGAAAGTTACGCCGCTTATTTATGTACTTGCAGTATTATTTGTTCTTAAATATGTATTCTTATAAAATGAAAAAGAAATGGGGCTGCTGCGGCAGCCCCGTTTTGTTACAGATAAATGGTTAAATTGTGTGGAAGAAGTCCACCGTTTTGTTGATCTTTTTCATCAGCGTATCGAACATCTGCGGTGTTAAAGACTGAGCACCGTCGCACAGTGCCTTCTCCGGATTATTGTGAACTTCGATCATAAGTCCGTCAGCACCGGCAGCGATGGCAGCCATGGACAATGGGTCAACCAGAGATCGGATTCCGGCAGCATGGCTGGGGTCTACGATGATCGGAAGATGTGTCTTTTCTTTTAACATCGGGATTGCAGAAATGTCCAGGGTATTTCTGGTTGCAGTCTCAAAGGTGCGAATGCCGCGTTCACAGAGGATGACATTTTCATTTCCTCCCGCCATGATGTATTCTGCACTCATTAGAAATTCGCTTAAGGTGTTAGCCAGTCCACGTTTCAAAAGGATTGGCTTTTTGATCTTACCGAGTTCTTTAAGAAGTTCAAAGTTCTGCATATTTCGCGCACCGACCTGGATCACATCAACATCTTCAAACAGATGGAGATGTTCCGGACTCATGATCTCAGTGACAACCGGGAGACCGGTTGCTTTTTTCGCTTCTAAAAGGAGATCAAGTCCTTGTTCGTGGAGACCCTGGAACGCATACGGAGAAGTTCTCGGTTTGAATGCACCGCCGCGGAGAAAATGCGCACCGGAGTTCTTTACGTCCTCAGCAACTTCAATGATCTGTTCTTTGGTTTCGATGGAACATGGACCTGCGATAACCTGAAAATGACCGTCGCCGATCTTGTGACCGCAGATATCGATCACAGTATTTTCCGGGTGCATGGAACGATTCGCCTTTTTGTACGGTTCACGGATTCGTCTGACGCTGTCTACAACATCAAGTGCGCGAAGCCAGTCGTCATGAACGTGAGAGGTATCTCCGATCAGACCGATCAGGCTGGCCTGTGTTCCTTCAGAGAGATGGAGTTTAAAACCCTGAGCGATCAATTCCTGCTTTAATTCTTCCACTTTCGCCGGGTTGGCATGTTGTTTTAAAATGATGATCATAAAAGAGAATCTCCTTTAGTTACTAAATTTGCGATGATCTCTACGCATTCTTCGATTCCAAGATTTCCACTGTTCAGGCAAATATCATAGTTTTTCGGTTTGCCCCACTCATTGCCTGTATAAAACTGGTAGTATTCTTTTCGTTTTTTATCGATCGTACGAATATGGGTTTCCATCTGTTTCACATCGACGGAAGGATCTTCTTCCAGCGCCATCAGACGTTCCAGGCGCTTTTTCAGACTTGCACAGATAAATACTTTAAAAGAATCTTCGATGATCACGTCAGAGCAGCGGCCAATGATCACACATGGACCGTTTTGAGCCAGCTGTTTGATGATCTTTGTCTGGATGACAAAAAGCTGATCAGAAACCGGGATCTCGTAAGTCGGTGAGAATGGATCGATCGTTTCGTATGTACGGAGCGGACGCTCTTTGTTGGCGATTACTTCGTCGTTTGCATGAAAAACTTCGGCAGAGATATTGCTGTCTTCGGAAGCCAGGGTGATCAGTTCTTTATCATAAAAAGGAATTCCAAGTTTTTGTGCCAGGCGGAAACCGATCTCGCGCCCGCCACTTCCGAATTCACGACTGATGGAAATAATTTTGCTCATTAGACTTGCCTCCTTTGTAATGTCGAGTAATGCTATTGACATAATAGCATATTTTCTTTAAATTTCCAAGTTTTCTCTTTTATTTCCAGATAGTTTCGTGTATATTAATAGGAAAGATGTAATCCGGAGAAGAGGAGGGCTTTTTATGACTCTGAACCAATTGAGAAATGTGATCGCTATTGCGGATACCGGTTCTATGAACGAGGCCGCGAAGCAATTATATATCGCCCAGCCAAGTTTATCCCAGTCTGTGCGAGAACTGGAAAAGGAAATTGGTGTAGAACTATTCCGCCGAGGAAACCGCGGAGTGGTTCTGACTCTGGAAGGCGAGGAATTTTTAAGTTATGCCAGACAGGTCATTGAGCAGTATGAGCTCATGGAAAACCGCTATGTAGAAAAGAAAAATGTAAAAAAGAAATTTGGCGTGAGTATGCAGCATTACACGTTCGCCGTGAACGCATTCATCGAGCTGGTAAAGCAGTTTGATATGGATGAATATGAGTTTGCGGTACGTGAGGAAAAAACATACGAGGTTATTGAGGATGTTAAGAATTTCCGAAGCGAGATCGGAATCTTATATGTCAATGATTTTAACCGAAAAGTGTTATTCAAATTGTTTGAGGAGTCAGAATTAGAATTCCATCCGTTGATGGATTGCGGTACCTATGTATACCTTTGGGAGGGACATCCGCTTGCCGGAAAAACAGAGATCGCACTGGAAGAATTAGAGGAATATCCGTGTCTTTCCTTTGAGCAGGGAACGTTCAATTCCTTTTATTTCGCAGAGGAAGTGCTGAGCACCTACAAATATAAGCGATTGATCAAGGCGAATGACAGAGGTACTCTGTTAAACCTGATGCGCGGTTTAAATGCATACACTCTTTGTTCCGGTATTACTTGTGAAAGTCTGAACGGTCCGGACTACGGTGCTGTGAAATTGAAGTCCGATGAGATCATGACGATCGGTTATATTAAACGAAAAGGCGTGGCGCTCAGTACATTGGGACAGAAATATCTGGAAGAGATTGACCGGTATATTGAGGCAGATAAGAGCAGTTGGTTATAGGAAAAACCTATAACTAGCTGTTTTTTTTACATATTAGACGAAAAAAAATGCTTATGGTATTATGTCTAGCGTATGGAAGATACAGCGAGGGCGTTCAAGTTTTTCTTTGAAAGCGTAATCTCCCCACGATATCGACAGAGGATTCAGCGACCTCTTGCCGACGCGTTTGACCGCCCTGTCTGTATCTTCTATATCTTTATACTTTTGGCTTCATCAAGGTGTGGTGATAGCTTGGTAAAGTGCATGGCAAAAGGTATAGATTTGGGATTGGAGCGTGATGTCAGGTGAAGATTAAAGATATTTTAGCACAGGAGAAGCCTGTGCTTTCTTTTGAAGTTTTTCCTCCGAAGGAGGAGGCTGCATTTGAACCGGTGGAGGCAGCGGCTTTTGAGATCGCAAAGTTATCACCGGCATTCATGAGTGTGACTTACGGCGCCGGCGGCGGAACCAGTAAATATACTGTTGAGATCGCGGCAGACTTGAAGGAGAAGTTTGGAGTGACTTCTCTGGCTCATTTGACATGTGTGGCATCTTCCAGAGAACATGTGCATCGTGTGGTAGAACGTCTGAAAGAGCATGAGATTTGCAATATTATGGCGCTTCGCGGAGATATTCCGAAAGACGGTGTGATCCACCATGATTATAAGTATGCCAGCGAGCTGATCGCGGAGTTGAAAACACTGGGTGATTTTTGCATCGGAGGCGCATGCTATCCGGAAGGACATGTGGAATCTGCAACGAAGGCGGAGGACATTCTCCATTTAAAAGAGAAGGTGAACGCAGGCTGTGATTTCCTGACGACACAGATGTTTTTTGACAATGATCTGCTGTACAATTTCTTGTATCAGATCCGTGAGAAAGGGATTACGGTTCCGGTGGTGGCCGGTATTATGCCGGTAACCAATGCGAAGCAGATGAAGAGGATCTTGTCGATGTCCGGTGCATATATTCCGTCGAAATTCCGCGCGATCGTGGATAAGTTCGGAGACAATCCGGCTGCTATGCGTCAGGCGGGCGTGGCTTATGCGACAGATCAGATCGTGGATCTGATCGCCAACGGAGTCAACGCGATCCATGTGTATTCGATGAATAAGCCGGATGTGGCGGCTCAGATCAAAAGCAGTTTATCGGAGATCATTGTATAGAAGTTTGACGGAGGACTGCGGAATGGCAGTTGAAATAGACAGAAAAGAAATATACCGTTATCTTGGTTATCGAGGGCACGAAGCAGATTCAGCAACGAAACGTCTTGTTGAGTCTTGTGTGGAGGAACTGATGAAGGCAGCAGAGCCCAAGGCTGTTTTCAGAGAATATCCTATTGTGATCACGGAGGACGGAAGTATTGATTTTGGACATTTTCGGGTAAAAAGTAATCATTTATCGAAGAACCTGGGCGGATGTGACCGGGTTCTTTTGTTCGCTGTGACTTTGGGACTGGATGTGGACCGTTTACTGGCAAAGTACGGGAAATTGCAAGTTTCAAGGGCTGTTGTTATGCAGGCTGCAGCTGCGGTCATGATCGAAGCATACTGTAATGAACGGTGCCATGAATGGAAGCAGAAATATGAGAAACAAGGATGGTATCTAAGGCCAAGATATTCTCCGGGATACGGAGATTTTTCACTGGATTTTCAGCCGGTGATCTTAAACGAACTGGATGCAGGAAAACAGATTGGAATCGTTTTGACGGACGGGGGACTGATGATCCCGACCAAGTCTGTGACAGCCGTGATCGGATTGAGCAAGAGAAAAGAATCCTGTCATGTTGAGGGCTGTGAAAACTGTGATCATGAGAACTGTCCGTATCGAAGGATATGAGAAATGGAGGAGTCAGATGGGGATTCGCGAAGCATTAAAAGAGAGACGATTATTTTTTGACGGTGGTATGGGAAGTCTTTTACAGGCGAAGGGACTGAAGCCGGGAGAGCTTCCGGAGACATGGAATCTGCTCCATCCGGACATCATTGTGGGAATCCACTTGGATTATCTTAAGGCGGGTTCCGACATTGTTACGACGAATACGTTCGGTTTAAATTGTTTTAAATATAAGAAAGAACAAGGATATTCCGTGGATGAAGTGGCAGCAGCGGCTGTAGCCAACGCGAAAAGGGCTGTAGAACTGGCAGGTCATGGTTTCGTGGCTTTGGATCTGGGACCGACCGGAAAATTGCTGGAACCGTACGGAACGCTTAGGTTTGAGGAAGCATGTGATGTGTATAAAGAAGTTGTCGGCGCAGGTGCGGCAGCAGGTGCGGATCTGATCATTATCGAGACCATGGGAGACTGCTATGAGCTGAAGGCAGCAGTTCTTGCAGCAAAGGAGGAAAGTGAACTTCCGATTTTTGCAACGGTAACCTTAGATGAAAAAGGAAAGATGCTGACCGGAGGAAATGTGGAATCTGTGACAGCACTTTTAGAAGGTCTTGGCGTGGATGTGATCGGTCTCAACTGCGGACTTGGACCGGTTCAGCTGCTCCCTCTGATCCGTAAGATGGCGGATGTCGCTTCCGTTCCGGTTATGGTAAATCCCAATGCAGGACTTCCGAGAAGTGAAGGCGGAAAGACAGTTTATGATATTGATTCCGATCAGTTTGCAGAGACGATGCGTGTCATTGCAGAGAGTGGAGTGTCTGTTCTTGGCGGCTGCTGCGGTACAACACCGGAACATATCGCAAAGATGTATG
>JAFOCX010000142.1 GCA_017380975.1 Lachnospiraceae bacterium | reverse complement strand
TTTTAAACAGAGATTATTTTCATGGTTTGACAGTTATGATATTTACGATGAAGACGGAAATTCAGTTTACACAGTAAAAGGCCAGCTTTCATGGGGACACTGCTTAAAGATTTACGATGCAGATGATCATGAAGTAGGTACGATTCAGGAGAGGATTTTTACACTTTTACCGAAGTTTGAAGTCTACTTGGGAGATCAGTATGTCGGCAGCATCAGCAAAGAGTTTTCTTTTTTTACACCAAAATTCAATATTGATTATAATGGATGGCATGTAGAAGGTGATTTCTTCGAATGGGATTATTCTATTTTAGATCAGTCGGGCCGGCAGATTGCGGAGGTTTCAAAACAGTTGTTCAACTGGACGGACACATATGTGATTGATGTGCAGAATCCGAGTGATGCACTTGGCGCGTTAATGTTGGTGCTTGCAATCGATGCGGAGAAGTGTTCAAGGAAATAGAAAATACGACTAGGGTAAATTCATGATTACACATATTTCATATAGGTGGTGAGAGTATGGATTTTAGAGCTTGTTTAGAATCGAATAGGAACGTTCTAATGGAAGGAGCACTTGGAGAGCGCCTGAAAAGGGAGTACGGTCTGGAATTCGATGAGAATATTGCAATGGCCAGTTTGATTTATCGTCCGGAAGGAGCAGCTGCATTATCAAATCTGTGGAATGAATACATTGACATTGCCAGGAAATATCATCTTCCGTTTATCGCAACAACACCAACTCGTCGAGCAAATCGTGAACGTATTTTAAAGTCGAACCAAACCGGGCAAGTGATTCTTGATAATGTTTCGTTTTTGCGATCGATAGAAAAGAACAGTGGAATCGAAATGTATATTGGCGGTCTAATGGGATGTAAAGGAGATGCATATACAGGAGAAGGATGCTTATCCGAATCGGAAGCATTTGCATTTCACAGATGGACAACCGAACAATTTAGAAAAGCGAAGGTTGATTTTTTATATGCGGGAATTATGCCCACATTACCTGAAGCAGCAGGATTGGCAAGGGCGATTGATGATACGGAGATTCCTTATATTATCAGTTTTACCATACAGCGGGATGGAAAATTAATTGATGGGACAACGATTGCAGATGCCATTCAATATATTGATAATCACACGGTTAATAAACCTGTTTGCTATATGGCAAATTGTGTACATCCCAGCATTGTTTATAAAGCATTATCCCATTCCTTCAACGATACAAAATTAGTAAAAGAGCGTTTTAGAGGAATTCAGGCAAATACATCACCGTTATCTTATTCGGAATTAGATGGAGCCGTAGATTTAAAATGCTCTGAGCCGGAGGATTTTTCGAGCGAAATGATAAAATTGTCAAATATCGGAACATTTCAGATTTGGGGTGGCTGCTGCGGTACTGACCATAGACATATGGAATGTGTTGCACGAAAACTTGTATTATAAGAATGACAATAGAGGTGATATATTTATGAAAAAATATTTAGTGATGTGTCTGCTGTCCCTTTGTGTGTTAATACTCGCGGCATGTGGGAAAGAGGAAGAAATCCAGCCTTCTGAAAAGCAAGAAGTAACGTTCGAAGCAACCGTGCTGGAAGTTCATGACGGTTACTGTCTCGTAAAACCGTCAGACGGCAGTCAAGAACGGAAGAGTGCTGATAAGATTGAGGTTTCAATGAAAAATATGGATTCTTCTTTGGAAGCGGAAGCCGGAGATATTATTGAAATTACATATGATGGAATGATCATGGAGATTTATCCTGCTCGTTTGCATGAGGTATATAGCATTAAGATTATAGAAGAAGCGGTTGAGACAACTCTGGCTTCGACAGAAGAGGAGCTGGATCAAAAAGTTACTGAAATCATTTTGGAACATAATAGACCGATGTTTACGGGCGAGGAATGTCAGGCAGAGGGTCATATCATTCTTGAGCACGAGGAGCAGGATGGCGTGACAACTGTGTATGCTCTGATGATGTATGGTGAATACCAGTTCCAGAATGTAGATTATTTGATCAAAGCAGCCGGAACGGGAGTGATTCCGGTCGTGCTGTCATTTGGAGAGCATGAGGACGGACGCGAATTTACGCATATGACATGGCCGGAGGACGGAAGCGGATATAATGAATCCATTAAAGAAATGTTTCCGGAGCATCTTTGGGATCGAGTGCTTATCATTCAGGAAGCGGATAGAGCGTTGTTAACTGCAATGGAGCGTGCGTATGCAGAGGAACACTTAAAAATGACCGGACGAGATGCCGTCATTGGTGATTATGCAGATGTGGAACGAACAATTTTAACGGACCATGGTATCAGTGTTGACGTTTCGAATAAACTGTTCGCGTATGAAGAGAAGCTGGCACCTTACCCAAGCTGGCATGGAAGCCTGGAAAAAGTAGAAGATGGAGAACGATATCTGTATTCGGTGTTCTTTGATGAGGAAACAAACCAGATCATTTATGAGAAACGATTCTTTGGAACGAATGAAACGGTTGAGAAATTTGTTTACGATGCGGAAACAGGAGAACCGATAAACTAACGTTTGACTTTGGGGGAGAGATTATGTTTGAAAAGGTAACTGACCATATTTATGTTTATCCGTTTAATGGATACACGGACCGTCCGAATATCGGATTGATCGTGGGAGAGAAGCGTGCGCTCCTTTTTGAGGCGGGTAATTCCGCGGCGCATGTGGAGCTGATAAAAAAGGATCTGGAAGAACAAAAGCTTCCGCAGCCGGATTTTGTGGCGATCAGTCATTGGCACTGGGATCACAGCTTTGCAATGGCGTCATGGGAGTGTCCGTCTATTGCGGGAAAGGAAACGAACGAGCAGTTAAAAGTAGTGCAGACTTGGAAATGGGACGATCTATCTATGGATGAGCGCGTTGCGAATCGTGAGGATATCACATTTTGCTGCGAGATGATCAAGCGAGAGTATGCGGACAGAGATCAGATTCAGGTTGTGCCGGCGGACATCGTGTTTGAGGGACGTATGGAGATTGATCTCGGTGGTGGCGTGGTTTGCCATTTGATCCATGCGAAGGGTCCGCATTCTTCGGATTCTGTGATCTGTTATATTC
>JAFOCX010000141.1 GCA_017380975.1 Lachnospiraceae bacterium | reverse complement strand
GTAATTTTTATGGGTGCAAAGGCTGGGATCGGAACGACTCATGCTGCACTTGGTTTTACAAACTTCTTGACCCGAAACGGGTATCTGACGCTATATCAAGAATTATACGACACGGATACCGTCCGCACGTTTGCACGGCTTATGGGGGCAAATGCGGATGAGAACGGCGTATTTCATTTTGGATGTTTAAACATCTGTCCATACTATGGCAAATCTGTAAAGATGCCATATCATCATTATCCAATTATCATTCGTGACCTGGGAGTCAGTTGGAAAGACGAGCCAGAACTGCCGGAGGCGGATCTCTATGTGCTGGTCAGCGGAGCCAAATGGTGGGAGATCGATCCTGCGGTGCAGGCAGTCAATAAATTGAAGTCAGGTGGTAAACAAATGGTTCTATTGTGGAATCACACGTCAGGTGGCTTTTGTGCAAAGCTTCCGCGGGATTTGCGTGGGATTTCATGTCTAAATCTGCCCTTCTTTACAAATCCATTGAAAAAGAACAAAACTGTAGATGCCTGTTTTACAAAATTATTAGCATTTCGGACAGGAGGAACTACAGGATGGAAAAGAAAAAGATTCAGAGAACTCTTTCGAAGGAGAAAACCCGATTGATCGGGATTGGAGGAATCGGACACAGCGTTGGCTGCACCCATTTTGCAATCATGATGGCGAATTATCTGGCCGGATACCGGCGGAGAAATACCGTATTGCTGGAATGGAACCGGTCGGGAGACTTCGAACGGCTGGAAAAAGTCTGTACAGGTATAAATAGGGAAGAAAAACGATTTCGTGTGTTGGATGTGCAGTACTGGAAAATGGCCGGAATTCAGGAGTTGACGGAAGTGTTAGGGAACAACGTTGACGAAATTCTGATTGATTTTGGTGCTGTGGATCAAGAACTGCCGCCGGAACTGCTGAGATGCGAAAGACAGTTTCTGGTTGGTTCATTCAGCGAATGGCAGGAGATGTGTTTTCGGGAGTTCGTGCGTGGAAATGAAAACGGAAAAAGGAGCTGGAATTATCTTGCTGCGTTTGGCAGTGAAGAGACCAGAAGAGAATTTCGAAGACGTCCGGGGATTTCGGTCGGACGGATCCCGTTTTCAGCAGATGCATTTTCTGTCACAAAAGAAAGTTGTTCATTTTTTCAAAAATTGATCGATATGTAGGTTGATCGGAGGGGGATCGCCCGGCAGATTGAAACAAAGGATTCATATGTCACAGTACCTTCTTGTGGCAGTCAGCCGGGCAGGTATGAAAAGAAGGAAACGAACATGACAAAAGAAATGTTAACCAATATGGACTTATATTATGTAGATTGTGAGAAGGAAGAGCGTGAGCAGCGAGAACTGGAAATGGAAGCGCGCCGAAAATTTGTCGAGGGTATGATGCGGTATCCGGAGATGGGCATTGCGGTTTACATTGACGATAAGATTCCTGAGGAGCAGAGTGACTGGGATAAACTTACGGTGATCCGTGAGGATAATCGGTTCTATATGGCGGATTTCGTGGAAGATCAGGAGGGAGGTTTGAAAGAAATACGTTTCGATAAGGTCTATCATGGGGAACTGGAATCAGAGTATGATGACAAGAGGAGACGCAGACGCAGACGTAAATAAAAGCAAGGGAAGGGTTGATCGGTTTAGGAGATATTGTTCTGCCTGGAAGAAATTTCCGGAAGCGATTGTGGCGGGATTTACAAAAAGTTTACAGACGGAAAAGATGGGATATGGTATAATAAAACGGTAAAATTGATTCAAAAGAAAAGAGCGTGAATACATGAAAAAAGCAATACCGGTTATTATAGCCATCAGTTTGATCTTTCTGATCGTGCTTGGTGTGTTTGGCTATCAGGCAGTTCAGAAATATATGCCGACGAAAGAAACGGCAGTTTTAAGTGAAGTATATGAGGTTGAGGGTGACGATGTTGCCCTGTTTTATAATTTTGGCCGCCAGGAGATTCAGGGTATTTATGAGCATGGACAGACTTACCTTCCGCTTTCCTGGATCCTTGGTCATATCAATAAGCGTTTTTACTGGGACAGCACAGAGAATCTTTTGGTATACACTCTTCCGGATCAGATCGTGTATGCAGATGCGGAGACGAAGGGATCCAATGGAGCGCCTCTGTTACTGGTAAAGGACGAAGATGTTTATCTGACATTGGGACTGCTCGCCAATTATTCCGACGTGGAGATCCAGGCATTTGACTCTGGCGATGCAAAACGTGTCTTCATTAATGAGTGGAGCAACCGAGGTGTAAGTATTTTAAGCAAAAAGAGAGCTGTTCGAGTGAGGGGCGGGATTAAGAGTCCGATCCTGACCAATCTTGAAAAGGATACTCAGGTAACGGTTCTTGAGACGATGGAAACATGGTCGAAGGTGGTGACTCCGGACGGACATATCGGCTACGTGGAGAACAAAGTTCTGGGTGAGATTCAGGATGAAGCATTTTTCAGCGGACGTGAGCCGGTGGTTTATGAGAGTAATCGTTTAGATGAGAAGATTGTCCTTGGATGGCATCAGATTTCTGATGTGGACGCATATAAAACGTTAGAGGATATTCTGGATCAAGCGGAGGACATAAACGTAATCTCTCCAACCTGGTTTGCACTGACCGATAACTCCGGAAGCTTCCGATCAATAGCGAGTCAGAAATACGTGGATATTGCTCATGAGCACGGCGTTCAGGTGTGGGCGCTGCTGGATAACTTTAGTTCCAATGTGCAGACAGAAGTTCTGCTTGCATCTACAACGACAAGACGAAAACTGATCAATAGTTTGATCGCGGAAGTTGAGAAGTACGGAATCGACGGACTGAACATGGACTTTGAGAGTATTAAACCGGAAGCCGGAATTCATTATATTCAGTTTTTAAGGGAGCTTTCCATTCCATGTCGTGAGAAAGGGATCATTCTTTCCGTAGATAACTATGTTCCGACTTCTTATAATGCATTCTACGACCGCGAGGAGCAGGGCATTGTGGCAGATTATGTGATCATCATGGGATATGATGAACATTACGCCGGCGGAGAACCGGGTTCTGTTTCATCCCTGGGCTTTGTGGAAAATGGTATTTCCGGTACACTGGCAGAGGTTCCGAGAGAAAAAGTGATCAATGCGGTTCCTTTCTATACAAGACTTTGGACAGAAAAGAATGGTGAAGTTTCTTCTAAGGCTCTTGGTATCGAAGCTGCAAAAAACTGGATCGCGAAAAATCGTGTTGAATTATACTGGCAGGAAGAACTGGGACAGTATTACGGTGAATTGCTGACTCCGTCCGAGCTGAGTTATTTATGGCTGGAAGAAGAGAATTCTCTGGAATTGAAGATGAATCTGATCAGAGATTATGATCTGGCAGGCGTGGCGTGCTGGAAGCTTGGTCTCGAAGACGACGCAGCCTGGGATGTAATCGGCTGGGAATAAGTGATGAATAAAAGAACCTTTTCGAAACTCTAAAGAGGACGAAAGGGTTCTTTTTCTGTTTTGCGACGGATATATTTTTACAAATATTTGTCGGGGGATTGCGTGTGAGGCGATTGATCTGGGAGGAGGTTGTGGGCCTTCTTTTAATTGTTATGGTGTTTCTGGCAGCAAAATATGGGACGGTTCAGGTGGTAAGTGCAGAGGTTGCAGAGCGAAATGGAAGACCGGTTGTAGTGATCGACAGTGGCCATGGAGGCAATGATCCGGGAAAGGTTGGCGTAGATGGAAGTTTGGAAAAAGAGATCAATCTGGAAATTGCGATGCGGCTGAAGCAGTATCTGGAGCTGGAAGACATTGAGGTCATCATGACGCGAGAGTCTGATACCGGACTTTATC
>JAFOCX010000016.1 GCA_017380975.1 Lachnospiraceae bacterium | reverse complement strand
GGATGCTGTATGCGGGCGAAGATGTGAAGTTTATCGCCAGACGAATCATGATCTGTGCATCGGAGGACGTGGGAAATGCGGATCCGATGGCTCTGACGGTGGCGGTCAGCGCGGCTCAGGCCGTGGAGCGTGTCGGTATGCCGGAGAGTCAGATCATTCTGGCACAGGCGGTCACTTATGTGGCGACGGCGCCGAAGAGCAATGCGGCCTGCAACGGTATTTTTGCTGCGATGGATGCGGTAAAGAACCGCAAGACTCCGCCGGTTCCGACCCATTTGCAGGACAAGCATTATAAGGGTGCGGAGAAGCTGGGCCATGGACTCGGTTACAAATACGCCCACGATTATCGCAATCATTATGTGAAGCAGCAGTATCTTCCGGACGGAATGGAGCAGGAGCAGTTCTATTATCCGACGGAGATGGGATATGAGAGACAGATCAGCGCGCACATGGCGTGGATCCGTGAAGAGGCGGAAGAATAATTTCAAAATAACCCTTTCCAAATACTTTGGGAAGGGTTATAATATTCAGTAGTTATATTTGTAATTCTGTTTTCTATATTCTTTTCAAGAATCTTGAAACTTTCCAATGATGATAAACAACATAAAAAAGGAGTGCTTATATGCGAGATAAATTGGAAACGTTACCGTTAATGCAGCTGCGGGAACTGGCGAAGAGTCAGGGAATTAAAAACATTACTGTTCTGAGAAAATCGGAATTGATCGATAAACTGTGTGAGGCAGCGGGGGAATCCGCAGCACAGCCGGATCCGGCAGCAGAGACACCGGTACAGACAGCACCGCAGGCTGTGGAAACTCAGCAGGTGTCCGAACCACAGCCGCAGAGAACGTATTATACACGTACAAATAACCAGCAGGGCTATCAGCCGCGCAATTATGAGCGTAATCAGGGAGAGAGAACTCCGGCATCTGCAGATCCGAAATCAGATCTTCAGGATCTGGACTCCGGTATTGAGGCAAATGGTATTCTGGAAGTTATGCCGGACGGATTTGGTTTCATTCGCTGTGAGAACTTCCTTCCGGGTGAAAATGATGTATACGTGGCGCCGTCCCAGATCCGCCGTTTCAACATGAAGACCGGCGATATTATCCGTGGAAGCCGCAGAGTGAAAACTGCCACAGAGAAATTTGCAGCATTATTATATATCACAACGATCAATGGGTATCCGGTTCAGATGGCAGAGTGCCGTCCGAACTTCGAAGATCTGACACCGATCTTTCCGGATGAGAGATTAAATCTGGAAGTGCGCGGCGAAAAGAATACAACTGCCATGCGCGTGATGGATCTTCTTGCTCCGATCGGTAAAGGCCAGCGTGGTATGATCGTTTCTCCACCGAAGGCAGGTAAGACAACACTGTTAAAACAGGTTGCCAAGGCGATCACACGCAATTATCCGGACATGCATCTGATCATTCTTCTGATCGACGAGCGTCCGGAGGAAGTTACAGATATCAAAGAATCGGTAATCGGAGAGAATGTTGAGGTAATCTACTCCACATTCGATGAGCTTCCGGATCGTCACAAACGTGTATCCGAGATGGTAATCGAGCGTGCAAAACGTCTCGTTGAGCACGGCCGCGACGTTATGATCCTGTTAGACAGCATCACACGACTGGCGCGTGCATACAACCTGGTTGTTTCTCCGAGCGGACGTACACTTTCCGGCGGTCTGGATCCGGCTGCGCTTCATATGCCGAAGCGTTTCTTTGGCGCGGCCCGCAATATGAGAGAGGGCGGAAGCCTGACGATCCTTGCAACAGCGCTGGTAGATACAGGAAGCCGTATGGACGACGTTGTATACGAGGAGTTCAAGGGAACCGGCAACATGGAGCTTGTGCTCGACAGAAAACTTTCTGAGAAGCGTATTTTCCCGGCGATCGATATTCTGAAATCCGGTACTCGTCGTGACGACCTGCTTCTTACGAAGGAAGAGGCAGAGGCCGTGGACAGTGTTCGAAAAGCTACCAACTCTCTGAAACCGGAGGAATCTGTGGAGAAGGTGCTGGATCTGTTCGCAAGAACAAAGACCAATCGCGAGTTTGTGGATATGGCCAAGAAGATGAAATTCTTCTAAATTTCATAGAGATTTGATACCGGCTGAGGCAAAATGTCCCGGCCGGTTTTCTTTTGGCGCCTGGAATAAGTGGCTTGCGTTTGCTGTGTCAAAGTACTATAATAAACTTAAGTAAGTTGAAATACGGAGGAGTTTTAGAAGTATGGAGACAAAAGTACAAGAGACAAAGAAAATTGGTTTTTGGGGCGGAGATAAGGAGGGATACCGTACTGCATTTCACATGGCATGGCCTGCAGTTATGGAGTCTTTTTTTATTTCTTTTGCGGGCATGGTGGATTCCTGGATGGTAAGTTCCCTGGGTGCATCTGCTGTGGCGGCGGTCGGTCTGACCACGCAGCCAAAGTTTATCGGACTGTGTATTTTCATGGCGATGAACGTGTCTGTTTCAGCGCTGGTAGCAAGAAGAAGAGGTGAAAAAGACCGATATGGTGCGAACCAGGTTCTTTTAATGGCGATCACATTTGCCCTTGTAATGGGAACCATCGTCAGCATTGCAGCCGTAACATTTGCAGAACCGATCATCAAGTTCTGCGGAGCTCAGGAAGATACTCTGGATCAGGCAGCTCTTTATTACCGGATCATCATGGGCGGTATGATGTTTAATATCGTCTCTATGGCGATCAATGCAGCTCAGCGCGGTGCGGGAAACACCAAGATCGCCATGCGTACCAACGTAACGTCCAATATTGTAAATATGATCGGTAACTATCTGCTGATCGGAGGAAAGTTCGGATTTCCGGCCCTCGGAATTACGGGTGCAGCTCTGGCGACCGTCTTTGGTACGGTTGTGGCTTGTGTTATGAGTATTTGCTCCCTGCTTCCGAAAGATAATTTTGTAAGCATTCCGTTCGTGTTAAAAGAAAAAGTAAAAATTGCACTGGCTCCGGCAAAAAATATGCTGAGAATCGGTTCCAACGTATTTGTGGAGCAGCTATTCGTGCGAATCGGTTTCCTGACCGTTTCCATGATGGTTGCGAATCTTGGTACAGAAGCCTTTGCAGCCCACCAGGTTGGTATGAATGTTATGAGCCTGTCCTTCTCCTTTGGTGACGGTATGCAGGTGGCAGCAGTAGCTCTCTGCGGACGAAGTCTTGGTGAAGGAAGAGCGGAACTTGCCAAGTCCTACGGAACAATCTGTCAGAGAATGGGAAATATCATTTCCATCATTTTGTCCTGCATCTATCTGGTGTTTGGCGAGTGGTATTATGGAATGTTCTTCGAAGAGGCGCATATCATCGCCATGGGTGTACAGATCATGCGTGTTCTGACCGTGATCGTTCTGCTCCAGATTTCCCAGGTTATTTACATGGGCTGTCTGCGCGGCGCCGGCGACGTAAAGTTTACAACAAAAGCTTCTATTTTCAGTATTACATTTATTCGTCCGACCTTCTCCTATTTGTTGTGTTATGTGATGAATTTCGGAATTATCGGAATCTGGTACGGTGTGGTATTTGATCAGTTTGCCAGATTTGTCCTGACCCAGTGGAGATTTAAGAGCGAGAAGTGGATGAAGATCAAGATTTAAAAATGAGGTGAAATGCCTATGAAGACGAAAATCTGTCCGTGTTGTGATCAGCCGATAGAAGGAATCTACTGTAAAGGCTGCAGGAAAATTGTCTGGAAGCCGGTGGAACAGGATATCAAGTATTATCTGAATACGCGTCATCCGGAGGCGGAGCATGATTGTACGTTTCATGATGATGGGAAACGTGCAAGCGGTTCCGGTAAGGTTCGCAGTTCTCAGCATGCGATGACGTTCCATGAGATCGAGGCTAAGAAAGCGGAGATCAAGGCAAGGATGCTGCAGCGGAAGCAGGATGGCCCGCGTGATTTCGGAACGATTCGAAAACCATCTGCGAGTTCGACGATGTCAGGAAGCAAAACCTTCAGAATTGATGAGACGAATCGCAAAAAAGTGATCGCAATTGTTACCGCGGTCATTGCAATATTCATGCTTCTCTTTACATTTGTTATGATCGGTGTCATCAATACTATGAATGATGCGCTCTACGGAAGTTGGGGCGAGCCGGTTCCGGAGCCCTTAGCAACGGCTCCTGCGTTGGAAGCACCAATTGTAGAAATCCCAAGC
>JAFOCX010000140.1 GCA_017380975.1 Lachnospiraceae bacterium | reverse complement strand
GTATACATCACGATTGTTTTCAGGTCCGGACGCTGTTTTAAAACTTCTTTATAAATCGTGTCCTTTCCTGTGGCACTTTTTCCCATGATATAATAAATCCTGCCCATGATTCCTGCTCCTTTATCCTATGTATCATAAAGTTATTAAAGACAAAGTCTGTCTTTAATTGTAACACAAATCGTTCTTCTTCCGCAACCGTTATCCCCAAATATTATTTTCCAGTGCGAACTTAACCACAGTCAGAATAACAACAACAAGCATAACCGGCTTAATGATCTTTTCACCTTTTTTGATCGCCAGATTTACACCAACCAGGTTTCCCGCAATGGCAGAAAGAGCCGCCGGAGCTGCAATTTCATATGCAATGCTTCCTGTTTTAATATAACTTACCAGTGCGATCGCATTGGTAAGTACGATTAATACCTTACCATTACCGGACGCTACCCGCGCATCATAATGCATCAACATTGTAAATCCGATGATCGCAACGGTACCGACACCCGGACCAAACAAACTGTTATAAAATCCCATGATCACACCGACGATCAATGCCTGCACGATTGTTTTTGAAGAAATCTCACTTTTTAAGATCACATTTCTCGCATCTGTTTTTCTTAATACCATTACCAAAGCAATGATCGGTAATACAACTGTGATCGCTTTCTGGATGGTTTCCTCCGGCAAAAGGAAAATGATCTTTGTGCCGATGTAGGCACCTGTCATCGCCGTGATCGCAGAGATCAAAGCAATTTTTAAGTCCACCATATTTTTCTTAAAATATTTTACTGCGGATACTAAATTACCCAGTCCTGCCTGCAATTTATTACAACCGTAAGCAGTACGGATCGGAAGACCGATCATCAAATAGGTCGGTAATGCGATCAGTCCGCCTCCTCCTCCGATGGAATCAATGATTCCTGCAATAAAAAAGATCGGAATAATGATCATTAATTTTGTTATGTAGTCCATCTCATACTTCCCCTTTCACTACATAATTTTTTACTGTCTTTCCAGCTTCTCCTTCAGATAAAGCAATGCCTGAGTGATCAGACATCCATGATCGGCTGCAAGACAATTGTTTTCCACAATACGATACTGCTTTTTATCCAAAAGCTTATGTCCACTGTGGATAAGTTCAACTTTTGCACCAACTTGAATCTTTCTCTCTTCGTTCACCAAACTCAGATTCCAAACTTCCATTCGGTTTTCTGTATCATTTGATTCTTGCTTTAAACTCACTTTAAACCACAACGCGTCAGCCGCATCATCGCCAGCCTGAACTGCAAGTTCACCTTCTACAAGAGCCAGGTAAGATGTGGTGATCACACGCCATCTCGGATCTCGGTCATAATCTCCCCATGTAGCCATCTGAACGAGCGGAAGGCCCTGGATTCCGGTTTCTTCCTCTAATTCCCTTGCTGCACCTTCATCCATATTTTCACGCATTTCAACAAAACCGCCCGGAGTCGCCCAGAAACCGATTCCCGGATGATTTCCTCGCTTGATCAGAAGAACTTCCATCTGCTGTTCCCAGCTCTTTAACTCTTCCTCGCAGCGAACAACGATAATATCCGTCGTATTGCTCGGAAGATCAAACTGTCTCGGATCATAACCATCTAAATATTCTTCTAAAGTCTGACCTGCTTTATTTCTCTCGCCTGTACCATAAAAACGGCTAATATCTTCCACAAATCTCATCTTGCTTCCCTCACATTTATATCGAAATTAACAAGCTTCGTTCCTTTCTATTTTATCACTATTCCAACTACATTACAACAAAGAGCACCTCATAAAAATGAGATGCTCTCTGATGATTTCATATCAATAAACTCTTTATTTTCCCTGGAAATCAGCTTTTCTTTTTTCAATGAATGCACAAACGCCTTCTTTGAAATCTTCAGAAGAAATACAAATACTCTGAGTCGGAACTTCACCTTCCGCCAGATATCTGCCGTAGTCCGCATAGTTTGCCTCAAAGAACTGTTTCTTCAAAGCGCCATATGCGATCAACGGACCCGCTGTCAGCTTTTTCGCAAGCTTCATTGTCTGCTCTTCCAGTTCTTCCTTCGGACATACCTGATATACGAGTCCCCACTCTTTTGCTTCTTCAGCGCCAAGCGGACGACCTGTTGCACAGAGCTCCATTGCTCTTGCCGGACCGATTGTCTTACTCAGTAAGAATGTACCGCCCGTATCCGGAACAAGACCAAGATTAATAAATGCCTGAATAAACTTCGCATTGTCAGCTGCAACCACAAAATCACCGGATAATGCAAGGTTTGCACCAGCTCCGGCTGCAGCGCCATTTACAGAAGTAATAACCATCTTGCTCATTTTCTTAATGTTTAAGGAAACAAGTCCTGCTTTTGCGATCAGATCATCCATGTTGATCTCTCCGCCTGCCTGGATATTTTTATAGAAATATCCAATGTCTCCACCTGCAGAGAATGCTTTACCTGCACTCTTGATCACAACAACCTTTACTTCCGGGTTATTTTCACATTCATCCAGAAGGCTTAAAAGCTCCTCCACCATTTCCATATCAATTGCATTCAGGTTACTCGGAAAGTTCATGGAAATGATACCGATGTTATCTTCGATTGTAAAAATGTTTTTCTTATATTCCATGTTGTTCCTCCTTCAGATCTATATCGAATATACTTGCAGAAAAAGCCGATGTTGTTTTTCGACGAACATCGGCTTTCTACTATTTAATCATAGTTCAAACATTAATATTTCTATAATCAATTAACGTTTGTTGCTCGGGCACCAGATATTCATCTTCTCTGCCTCAGCGATTAATTCATCGCGGAAGTCCGGATGAGCGATAGAGATTAATTTCTCTGCACGCTGCCATGTAGATGTACCCTTAAGATTTACAATACCATATTCAGTTACTACGTACTGAGTATTTGCACGTGTACATGTTACAATACCACCCGGTGTTACGAACGGTTTAATTCTGGATTTTAAGCTGCCGTCTTTGTTCTGTACTGTAGAAGAACAGCAGATAAAGCTCTTACCGCCCTTAGAAAGGTAAGCACCAAGAACGAAGTCAAGCTGTCCGCCTGCACCACTGATATGACGTGTACCGGCTGTCTCAGAAGCTACCTGACCAAATAAGTCAACTTCTACTGCGTTGTTGATGGACATGAAATTATCTAACTGAGAGATTACGCGAATATCATTTACATAATCAACCGGAGCAGCCATCATTTCCGGATTGCCATCGATGAAATCATATAATTTCTTTGTACCTGCTGCGAATGTATAAACCTGACGGCCCTTATTATGAGCTTTATGAAGGCCTGTGATCTTACCTGCGTTGGAAATATCAACAAAAGCGTCAACATACATCTCTGTATGAACACCAAGATCCTTCAGATCACTCTGAGCGATCAAGCTGCCCACTGCGTTCGGCATACCGCCGATACCAAGCTGTAAGCACGCTTTATCCGGAATCTCCGGAACGATTAACTTCGCAACAGCCTCATCGATTTCAGAAATCTTACCTGCACCCATCTCAGCAACCGGCGGATTTTCACCCTCAACGATCATATCAACCTGATCAATGTGAATGCTTACTTCGTGACCGCCGAAGCAAACCGGCATATTCTGGTTAACTTCTACGATGATAGTATCTGCACACTCACAAGCAGCTGCAAGCTGAGAAGCGTTCAGACCAAAGTTAAAGTAACCATGCTTATCCATCGGAGCAACCTGGATCATAAGAACATCAAGGTGCTTAATGTTATCACGATAATATCTCGGCATCTCAGAATAACGAAGAACGTTATAATAGCCGTAACCCTTATCAACTAATTTACGCTCAATACCGGATGTATGCCAAGAGTTCCAATTTAAACGATTAGCAGCATCAGTAACCTGAGTTACTGCCGGAACCCAAAGAGCAATACCGCCACGGAAATTTAAATGTGTTAAATCCGGCTCAGCTTCCATTCTTGCTGCAAGAGCCTTATCCAGTGCAACCGGATGGTTTGCACAGAATCCATAATCAACCCACTGGCCTGACTTTACAACTTTTACAGCCTCTTCAGCTGTTACCAGTTTCTGCTTGTACATTTCCTGATATCCCATATACATACTCCTCTCACAAAATACCTATTTATTTCCTGAATATAATGCAATTCTGAAAATATAAAATTTATGTTTTTATTTTAACATACAGACCCATTATTTTCAACCAAGCTTTTATTTTTTACAATATTATTTATACAATTTATGGGGATGATCGAGAATCCGAAAAAGAATTAGAAAAAAGAAAAGACCCTTGTTTTTCAAGGATCTTCAAATGAGACATCGGGGATTCGAACCCCGGACAACTTGATTAAAAGTCAAGTGCTCTACCGACTGAGCTAATATCCCATATAACTTATTCAGTTATAATGCCCAGAGCCGGAATCGAACCAGCGACACATGGATTTTCAGTCCATTGCTCTACCAACTGAGCTATCTGGGCACGTCTTATTCAAGACGAGTTGCGGGGGCAGGATTTGAACCTACGACCTTCGGGTTATGAGCCCGACGAGCTTCCAGACTGCTCCACC
>JAFOCX010000139.1 GCA_017380975.1 Lachnospiraceae bacterium | reverse complement strand
ATTAGTGATATTAGTTAAACTACCTAAAATATATATGGCACCACCTTCAATAGCTTTGTTTTCAGTGAAGTTGGCTCCTATAATATTTGAGTAAGTACTGGTACTGTTAATATATATAGCTCCGCCTTCGTAGACACAGTCGTATCCATTTACAATGCTGTATGCGAAAATACACCGCTCATCCGTAAGATCATCACTGTGACAGGCGATGCAGTTGTAAATCCGCAGAACTTTGCTGTTCGACTTGGTACAAATTATCAGGAAGTTCTGGAAGCAGCAGGCGGATTTAAGACAGAGCCGGAAAAAATCATTTCCGGCGGTCCGATGATGGGCCAGGCATTATTCTCCCTGGATATTCCGGTCATGAAAAACTCTTCTGCACTTACTTGTCTTACAAAGGATGAAGTTGCAGCAAATGCAGAGACTGCATGTATCCGCTGCGGCCGCTGTGTAGATGTTTGTCCGGGACATGTGGTTCCGCAGATGATGATGGCGGCAGCTGAGCGCCATGATCTCGCTATGTTTGAAAAGTTAAATGGTATGGAATGCTGCGAGTGCGGTTCCTGTACCTTCATTTGTCCGGCTCACAGACCGCTCACTCAGGCGTTTAAAGAGATGAGAAAAGCGGTAATGGCTGAAAGAAGAAAGAAAGCGTAGGAGGAGGGAAAGAATGGCTAAATTATTAAATGTTTCATCATCACCTCACGTGCGCTCCAAGGTCTCCACAAGCAACATTATGTATGATGTGGCGATCGCAATGGTTCCGGCTCTGATCTGGGGCGTGATGCAGTTTGGTATCCGTGCGCTGATCGTAGTAGCTGCAACCGTAGCATCTTGTATGCTCAGTGAATACGCATTTGAGAAATACATGAATAAGCCGATCACGATCGGCGATGGCAGTGCCCTGGTAACAGGCATGATCCTTGGTTTAAATATGCCTCCGTCCATTCCGGTATGGATCCCGTGTCTTGGCGGTGTATTTGCGATCATCGTTGTAAAACAGCTTTACGGCGGTCTTGGACAGAACTGGATGAACCCGGCTCTGGCAGCAAGATGTTTCCTTTTAATTTCCTTTGCAGGAAAGATGACACAGTTTACGGATCCGGCAACAGATGCCATTGCAAGTGCAACTCCGCTTGCAGTGATGAAAGCCGGCGGTGATGTGGCTTGGATGGATCTGATGATCGGTACAATTCCGGGTACGATCGGTGAAGTTTCCGCGATCGCACTTCTGATCGGTGCCGCATACCTTTTATTTAAGAAGGTTATCAGCATCCGTATTCCGGGTACATACATTCTTACATTTGCGATCTTCGCATTTGTATTCGGCAGACAGGATATCAATTACGTTCTCGCCCAGGTATTTGGCGGCGGTCTCATTTTTGGTGCATTCTTCATGGCAACTGACTATGTAACAAGCCCGATCACACCAAAAGGACAGATCGTATTTGGTATTTGCCTTGGTTTATTAACAGGCCTGTTCCGTCTCTTTGGCGGCAGTGCAGAAGGCGTTTCTTACGCGATCATCTTCTGTAATATGCTGGTTCCGCTGATCGAGAAGTACACACTTCCAACCGCATTCGGAAAAGGAGGTAAGAAAAATGGCAAGTAAATCTGGATTTATGAAAGACGCACTGGTCCTTTTTGCGATCACTCTGGTTTCCGGTCTGTGCCTCGGCTTTGTATATGATATTACAAAGAGTCCGATCGAGCAGGCAACTATTGATAAAAACAACAGAACCTATCAGGAAGTGCTTTCAGCAGCAAGTTCTTTTACAGAAGTGGAAGGTTCTGTAGAAAAGATCGCTGAACTGGCAGCTTCCGGTGAACTGGCCGGTTTCGGCGGTGTTGCGATCGAATCTGTCCTGGAAGGAACAGATGCAAGCGGCGCAGCAGTTGGTTATGTGATCAACTCTTTATCCAACGACAGTTACGGCGGTGCTGTTAAGATCTCCGTTGGCTTTGATGCAGACGGTACGATCACCGGTGTTGGTATCCGTGAGATCAACGATACTCCGGGTCTTGGATTAAAGGCAAAAGAGCCGAAGTTCAAAGATCAGTATATCGGAAAGAATGTTGACACTCTTGTAGTTACAAAAACAGGTGCATCTGCTGAAAATGAGATTGACGCGATCAGTGGTGCGACTGTAACATCCAATGCGGTAACAAACGCAGTAAACACAGCGTTCTATTATCTGCATAATTGTATGAATTAGGAGGAGGGAAGGTTATGAATAAATGTGTAGAACGTATTTATAACGGTATTATCAAAGAAAACCCAACCTTCATCCTGATGCTTGGTATGTGTCCGACTCTTGCAACGACTACATCCGCAAGCAACGGTCTCGGTATGGGACTTTCCACAACAGCCGTTTTGATGTTTTCCAACCTGGTAATCTCTTTACTGCGTAAGATCATTCCGGATCGAGTACGTATTCCGGCTTACATCGTAGTAGTAGCCAGCCTGGTTACCATCGTACAGCTTTTGATCCAGGGCTTTTTACCGTCCCTGTATGATTCATTAGGTATTTACATTCCGCTTATCGTAGTTAACTGTATCATTCTTGGCCGTGCAGAATCCTATGCAGCAAAGAATGGTCCGGTAGAATCTTTCTTCGATGGCGTTGGTATGGGTCTCGGTTTTACATTGTCTCTGACAATTATCGGTATGTGTCGTGAACTGATCGGTGCAGGTGCATTCTTTGGTCACGTGATCATTCCGGAAGAGTTCCATATTTCCATTATGATCCTGGCACCGGGTGCGCTGTTCACACTGGCACTTCTTGCAGCGATCCAGAACAAACTGAGACTTCCGAGTGCTACAAACGGTGATGCTCCGAAATCTGCTCTTGCATGCGGCGGTGATTGTATGAACTGTCAGGGCTGTACAGGTATGACAAACCATGCGATCCTTGCTGAGAAGAAAGCAGAAGAGGCAGCGAAGGCAGCTGCAGCGAAGAAGGCTGCTGCAGAAAAAGCTCTTGCAGCAAAGAAAGCCGCTGAGGCAGCAAAAGCAGCTGAAGCAGAGAAAACAAATTAAGGAGGGAATGGAATAATGAAAGAATTATTGCTCATTGCCATTGGCTCTGCCCTGGTAAATAACGTAGTTTTAAGCCAGTTCCTCGGTCTCTGCCCATTCCTTGGTGTATCCAAGAAAACTGAGACGGCTGCTGGTATGGGTGCTGCAGTTATCTTCGTTATCGTAATTGCAACTGCATGTACAAGTTTAATTTATGATTTTGTGCTGGTGAAACTTGGAATTGAATACTTACAGACTATCGTATTCATCCTTGTGATCGCAGCTTTAGTACAGTTCGTTGAAATGTTCTTAAAGAAGAATATGGTAAGTCTTTATGATGCACTTGGCGTATATCTTCCGCTGATCACAACAAACTGTGCAGTTCTCGGTGTAGCTCTTACAAACGTACAGAAGAGTTACAACTTTATCGAGAGCGTTGTAAACGGTATCGGTATTTCCGTAGGTTTCACAATTGCGATCGTCCTGATGGCAGGTATCCGTGAGAAAATTGAATACAACGATGTTCCGCATGTGTTCAAAGGTTCTCCGATCGTTCTGATCACAGCAGGTTTGATGTCAATCGCATTCTTCGGATTTTCCGGTCTTATCTAAGAAAGGAGACGTAAGATGAATATTACAGGTATTATCATCGCGGCAGCAGTTGTCGGCGTTGTCGGTATTGTCATCGGCGTACTCCTTGGCGTTGCCAGCGAAAAATTCAAAGTTGAAGTAGACGAGAGAGTAACTCTTGTAAGAGAAGAACTTCCGGGCAACAACTGCGGCGGCTGTGGTTATCCGGGATGTGACGGCCTTGCAGCAGCGATTGTTGCAGGAAATGCAAAAGTAGACCAGTGTCCGGTCGGCGGTGCAGCAGTAGGTGCCAAAATCGCAGCGATCATGGGTGTAGAAGCCGGAGGCGGAACTAAAAAAGTTGCTTTTGTTAAATGTAAAGGTACTTGCGATAAAGCCAATACACAGTACAATTACTACGGCATTGATGACTGCGTGAAGATTTCTGTTGTGCCAGCAGCAGGTGCAAAGTCTTGTTCCTACGGTTGTCTCGGTTCCGGAAGCTGCGTGAAAGCATGTCAGTTTGATGCGATTCACATTGTTGACGGTGTAGCAGTAGTTGATAAGGAAAAATGTGTGGCATGTGGCCAGTGTGTTGCGATCTGTCCGCGTGGTCTTATCGAACTTGTTCCTTATACAGCAGAACATCTGGTACAGTGTAACTCCCATGACAAGGGTCCGGATGTGAAGAAGAAATGTGATGCAGGCTGTATCGGATGTACACTCTGTACAAAACAGTGTGAATTCGATGCGATCCATATGGATAACAACCTCGCTAAGATTGATTATGAGAAGTGTACAAACTGCGGAAAATGTGCAGCGAAGTGCCCGGCGAAAGTTATCTTATAAATAATAAGAGAAAGAACTCCGGCAGAGATGTCGGAGTTCTTTTTGTGTGTATATTGTTTTTTTAGTAAATAACAGTACCTGCTTTTCCATCCAGTGCAGCTCTTGCTTTTTCAAGGGTTGTAATAATAACTTTACGATTGGTACCTGTGTGGATGAAATCAATACCGCCGCGAACTTTCGGGTCCATGGTTCCGGCTGCGAACTGTCCTTTGTGTACGAGGGCTTCAGCCTCAGAAGATTTAAGTTCGTATAACGGGATCTCACTGTCAGAACCGTAGTTCAGTACAATGTTATCAACGTCTGTCAGATACATTAATACGTCTGCGTTGACTTCTTTTGCAAGAACAGCTGCAGTAAGATCTTTATCGATCACAGCAGCAGTACCCATTAAAGTACCATCTTTTTTGATAACCGGAATACCACCGCCTCCTGCTGCGATAACCGGCTGGTCAGCATCAAGGATCGCACGGATCGCATCGATCTCAACGATTGCAATTGGTCTCGGAGATGCTACAACACGACGGAAACCATTGTCAGTTTCAACGGTTTCATTTCCTTTGTTATCCTCAGCCATTGCCTCTTCAGCTGTCATCGTACGTCCGATAACCTTAAATGGTGTGTATGTAGTATCATCATGTGGATTTACAGTAACCTGTGTTAAGATCGTAGAAACCGGTTTATAGATACCACGTTTGATCAGCTCGGAACGGATCGCGTTCTGTAAATCATAACCAATGTAACCCTGGCTCATTGCAGCGCATACTGCCATCGGGGCCGGAGTATAATTCGGGTGTTTTTTTGCGAATTCATGCATCGCAGTGTGAATCATATCAACCTGAGGCGCATTGCCATGTGTAATAACGATCTGGAATCCATCCTGAATAAGATCAGCCAGACATTTTGCTGTTTCTGTTACAGCTGTCTTCTGCTCAGGAAGAGTAGCGCCAAGAGCACGATGTCCAAGTGTCAATACAAGTCTTTTCTTTGCCATATACTATACCTCATTCCTTCTATTACCATCAGTGTCACTATAGGGACGCGACATCCCGGGCACCTTTTATCAATCATATCATATTTACAGATGAAATTAAAGGAATTTTTTGCTTTTTTCGAATACATGTGCTATGATAAATTTGTTGTAGTGTAAGGAACCATTAGGAGGTAAATAAATTGAAACTTTTATCGATCGCGATCCCGTGTTACAACTCAGCTGCATATATGGATAACTGTATTAAGTCACTGCTTCCGGGCGGAGATGAAGTTGAAATCCTGATTGTAAACGATGGATCAACAAAAGACAACACAGCAGAAATTGCAGACAGATATGAAAAGGAATATCCGGGCATCTGTAAAGCGATCCACCAGGAAAATGGTGGTCACGGAGAAGCAGTTAATGCCGGACTTAGAAATGCGACAGGTGTATTTTTTAAAGTTGTAGACAGCGATGACTGGGTAAACCACGAAGCATATATGAAAGTTCTTGAGACATTAAGAAATTTTGTATATGGTAAAGATACAATCGATATGCTGATCACGAACTTTGTTTACGAGAAGCAGGGAGCAAAACATAAAAAAGTAATGAATTATCGTTCTGCGATTCCGAAAAATGAAGTATTTACATGGAGCGACGCGAAATACTTTGCACCGGGACAGTATATTCTGATGCACTCGGTAATTTATCGTACAGAGCTGCTAAAGAGTAGTAATTTCGAACTTCCGAAGCATACATTCTATGTAGATAATATTTTCGTATATCATCCGCTTCCGCACGTCGAGAAAATGTATTATCTGGATGTGAATTTCTACCGTTACTTTATCGGACGTTCTGACCAGTCTGTAAACGAACAGATCATGATCGGTCGTATTGATCAGCAGTACCGTGTAACAAGATTGATGCTTGGTTATTATGATGTAACAAAAATTTCCAACAAAAAGCTTCGTCAGTACATGACAAGCTATCTGGAGATCATGATGACAATCTGTTCTATTTTGGCGATCAAATCCGGAACAGAAGAAAATATGGAAAAGAAAAAACAGATTTGGGCTGATTTGAAAAAAGACAATCCGAAGCTGTACCGAAGACTTCGCTGGGGTTTCCTTGGCCAGAGCATGAACCTTCCGGGCAAAGGCGGCCGTCAGGTATCCATTATGGGATATAAGATCGCGCAGAAGTTCTTTGGATTTAATTAAGTGGATATTTAGATTAGTAAAAAAATAAAGAGTTATCTGTAGAAAAGCCCGTACTATCTCAAATTACGGTTGACTACCTTTGCTTCACATCGTTTTATACGCCCTTACGCCAGTCGCGATAAGGACGCTGCGACCTCTGTAAGGGCGCAAAACCTGTGAAGCGCAGTCGTTCAACCTAT
>JAFOCX010000138.1 GCA_017380975.1 Lachnospiraceae bacterium | reverse complement strand
GTTAGATAAGATGGAAGTGATCGAACTTGCCAAGGAGAAACCGAAGCCGGAGTTCAACTTCCTCAATGCGAGAGCAGCAGGCAAGATGATCTTTGAGACAAAGGATCTGGTAATCGGTTATGATGAGCCGCTTTCCAAACCGTTAAACTTTGCCATGGAGCGTGGTGAGAAGATCGCGATCGTGGGTGCAAACGGTATTGGTAAATCTACATTCTTAAAGAGTATCCTCGGTCTGATCCCGTCCATTTCCGGTACTGTGGAGCAGGGCGATTACCTTTATATCGGTTACTTTGAGCAGGAGATGGCTCCGGGCAACAACAATACCTGTATCGAAGAGATCTGGAAAGAGTATCCGTCTTATACACAGTATCAGGTACGTTCTGCCCTTGCAAAATGTGGCCTGACAACAAAGAATATCGAGAGTTTAGTTCGTGTGCTTTCCGGTGGTGAGCAGGCAAAACTTCGTCTGTGCAAGCTGATGAACCGTGAGACAAACATTCTGCTTCTGGACGAGCCGACCAACCACCTGGATGTGGATGCGAAGGAAGAATTAAAACGTGCATTAAAAGAGTATAAAGGAGCAGTGCTTCTGATCTGCCATGAGCCGGAGTTCTATGACGGTCTGGTATCCAAGGTTTGGGATCTGAGCAAATGGTCTCTTAAGATTTAATGCCTGAGAGTGGAATCCATTTTTAGCAGCATCGAAAAGGAGAAAACTCATGAGTGATATGAAAAAGAAAAACTTCTCGATCGTGGACGAGAGCAGAAGTCCGTGGATGACGATCTTAATTTTGGCATGGCCGATCTTTCTGGAACAGGTGCTGACCTCTCTGGTACAGGCAGTTGATACTGCGATGGTTGGTTCCATGGGTGCAGTGGCGACAACTTCCGTTTCCATCAGCCAGTCGCCGAATATGCTGGTAAATGGTGTAGTCATGGCACTGGGTGTCGGATTTACATCGATGATCGCGCGAAGCGTCGGAGCAGGTGATATGGAGCGTTCCAGAACGTTGGTGCGCCAGGCGATCATGATGGTGTTTGCATTGGGTATTCCGATGTCTGCCATGTATTTCGCTCTTGCAAGACAGATCCCGGTCTGGATGGGCGGAGAGACTGAAATCCTGGATTCTGCGGAAGCTTACAATAAGATCATCGCAGTTTCCATGTGTTTCCGTTGTCTGACTATGGTGCTGACAGCGATTTACCGTGGATATGGAGACAGTAAGACTCCGATGAAGATCAACGTTATGGTCAATCTGGCCAACGTAGTCGGAAACTATCTGATGATCTTCCCGACAAGAGAGATGACATTGTTTGGAACAACATTTGTGATGCCTGGTCTTGGCTGGGGCGTTGCAGGTGCTGCAGCATCGACATCCATTTCGACCATTGTCGGTGCACTGATCTTGCTGGTAATGTGTTTTGTACGCAAATCGGAGATGCAGATTTCTTTAAAAGACAGCTTTGCTCCGGATTGGAAAGAACTGAAGAGTGCATTCCGTCTGAGTATTCCTGCGATGATCCAGCGTGCAGTAATGAGCAGTTCGCATATTCTTGTGACAAGTACCGTTGCGACACTCGGTACAGCGGCTGTGGCAGCGCAGAGTCTTTCTGCGACTGCAGAGTCCCTGAGCTTTATGCCCGGATTTGCGTTCGGTACGGCATGTACAACGTTGTACGGACAGGCCCTAGGTGCGAAGCGTCCGGATATGGGCCATGATTTTTTAGTCAAGACCATCAAAATGGGTACGGTGGTCATGGCATTTATGACGGTTGTACTGTTCTTTGGTTCCGCACAGATCATGGGGATCTTTACTCCGGATCCTCTGGTTATCGAATACGGAAGCATCTGGCTGAAGATTTTGGCAGTGATCCAGATCCCGCAGATGATCGCGTTTTGTATTTCCGGCGCACTGCAGGGAGCAGGAGATACGAAGACTCCGCTTTATATTACCTTTGCATCCATGTGGGGCGTGCGCATTCTGGGCATTATGATTTGTATTCATGTATTCCATTTGGGATTGTATTCTATCTGTGTCTGCATGTGTACAGACAATGTGGTGAGATGTTTGCTGTTCCTTCTTACATATAAGAAAAAGAGAGCAGAATTGGCTGAAAAAGCACTGAGATAAACAGATAATAAAAATCCGGTTTCCTGAGATCAGGTTACCGGATTTTTTGTTTGTATGAAAGGAATTAATCCTCATCATCCTCGTTTAAGTTGTATTTTGGTGCAGTTCCGGACGGAATCTCCACTTTTTCAAATGCCTCGATAAAATCAGCACAGAAGTCAGCAGTTGCATCTAACATCTTAGAGCCCCACTGTTTGGTTGCAAGGTGCGGAGAATCCGGACCATACCAGCCATATTCAGCCCAGCGGTCAACGTGACGCGGTACCGGAATGGATACGCCTTTGAAGCTTACATTTGTAGCACCGTCAAATTTTAATTCATCACTGAGATCCTTTGGTTCAAAGTGTTTAAAGTAGTGCATGTGCACGCAGGACGGATCGATCGCTAACATGGCAGCTGTCTCTTCGCCGCCGCCGTGACCGCCTTTCCACTGCAGATTGAGGTCGCCTGCGATGGTCCACCAGTTGAGCAGAGCGCCTAGAGCATGCTTGTTGTCAAGGTCTACACAAACTCTCTGAAGAACCGGAGTATTTCCGCCGTGACCGTTCAGGAACACGAACTTGCGGATGCCGAAACGATAAAGTTCATTAACGATGCGGGTTACCAGATCATAGAGTCCATCAGCACCGATGGTAATGGTTCCCGGGAAGTTGGCATGCTGATCGCCTACACCGTACGGGATTGTCGGAACAATCAGAACATCCAGTCTTTCATCCATCATCTCGCAGAGTTTTCTCGGGATCAGGAAGTCTGTTCCGAGACATAACTGAGAACCGTGGTTCTCTGTACTTCCGACCGGAATGATCGCGATATCTTTTTTCTCAAAATATTCCTGAGCCTGTACCCATGAAATCTTTTCTAAAAACATAGTCTTTCTCCCTTTTTGTACATTACAAAGACGCCAAAAACGTCACATAACATGACTATAATATATTTGTCCGGGAAAGTCCAGCACTATCAGGAATTCTTGCTGCGGTGGGGAAGTCTGCACCGGAAAAAGCGTTTACGGCATTCTGACCAGGAAAATGGGATCAGAGGATAAATATAACTTTTTCCCGCAATGGTTTTATTGAACACGATCGCACAGATGATGAGCAAGGTTCCGAGAACAAAGCCCCAGATGTTCAGCAGAGAGATGAGGATCAGTAAGATCACGCGCATAAACTTGATCGCATATCCCAGTTCATAACTGGATTGAGAATAGTTTGCAACGGTAACAAAGGCCATGTAGAGCATGGTCTCACTGTTGAACCATCCGGATTTTACGGAATATTCTCCCAGGACGATACCCGCAATGACAGACAGTGGTGTCGTCAGCATGCTGGGCGTGTTGACAGCAGCCAGACGCAGACCGTCGATCGCAAACTCCAGGATCAGAAGCTGGAAAATAACAGGAACGTGCGGTTCGTCGGAAAGTGTGATAAAGGACAGCCATTCCGGGATCCAGTGAGGATTTTGCATGAATAAAAGCCAGACCGGAGTCAGGTATAGGGACAGAAACGAGAACGACATTCTGGACAGCCTCAGATACGTACCAGTGACCGGTGGAAAATAATAGTCATCCGCTTCCTCAATGATATCAAAAACGGAAGACGGGAGGATCATGGCAGCCGGAGAATTATCGACCAGCACAACAATGTTTCCTTCCAGGATCGAAGCTGCTGCCGTGTCCGGACGTTCGGAGAAACGGAATTTCGGAAACGGGTTATAC
>JAFOCX010000137.1 GCA_017380975.1 Lachnospiraceae bacterium | reverse complement strand
GGAGGTAAATCAACGCTGGCGAAGATGATCATGGGTATTGAGAAGCCGAGTTCCGGTGCAATTTTACTGGATGGTGAGGACATTACAGAAAAGTCCATCACAGAGCGTGCCAACCTTGGTATCAGCTTTGCATTCCAGCAGCCGGTGCGCTTTAAAGGTGTAAAGGTTCTGGACCTGATCCGTCTTGCGGCGAAGAAAGATCTTTCTGCTGCAGATGCATGTAAGTATCTGGCAGAAGTTGGTCTTTGTGCAAAGGATTATATTAACCGTGAGATCAACGGAAGCTTATCCGGCGGTGAGTTAAAACGAATTGAGATCGCGTCTGTATTGGCACGCGGTACTAAACTGTCTGTTTTTGATGAGCCGGAAGCAGGCATTGACCTTTGGAGCTTCAACAACCTCATTGAGGTGTTTGAGAATATGAGAGAGAACACACACGGTTCTATCGTGATCATTTCTCATCAGGAGAGAATTTTAAATATCGCTGATGAAATCGTAGTGATTTCTGAAGGTTCTATTTTAAAACACGGACCGAAGGATGAAATTCTTCCGGAAATTTTGGGAACCGCTTCCGCAATGAGCGGATGTCCGGCATTTAGAAGGGAGGCGTAAGGATGGATCCGATTCTTCGTGATTTATTAGAAAAAGTTGCGGGACTTCATGAGATTCCGCAGGGAGCTTACAACATCCGCGCCAACGGTCTTTCTATGGGACGCGGTACAACAGAAAATATTGATATTATCCCGCGTGAAGACGGAACCGGCATTGACGTGCATATTAAGCCGGGCACAAAACGCGAGAGTGTACACATTCCGGTTATTTTGAGCATGTCCGGTATCAACGAGGCTGTATGCAATGATTTCTACATCGGAGAAGATTCTGATGTGACGATCGTTGCCGGCTGCGGCATCCACAATGGCGGTGCGAAAGAGTCTCGTCACGATGGTATTCATCGTTTCTTTATCGGCAAGAATGCGAAATTAAAATATGTAGAGAAGCATTATGGCCAGGGTGAAGGCACAGGCGAAAATATTATGAATCCGCGCACAGAGATCACCATTGAAGATGGTGGTGTTATGGAGATGGAGTCTGTTCAGATCAAAGGCATTGATTCTACAAAGCGCGAGACGATCGCCCACTTAAAAGAGGGTGCAAAACTGATCGTGCAGGAACGTCTGATGACTCACGGCACTCAGTATGCGGACAGCCGCTTTGATGTTTCCATGGACGGTGCGAATTCCAGTGCGAAGATCAGTTCCCGTTCTGTTGCACGAGACCATTCCAAGCAGATGTTCTATTCCAATCTGATCGGAAATGCAGCCTGCAGCGGTCATACAGAGTGCGATGCGATCATCATGGACCATGCAAAGATCAGTTCTCTTCCGGAGATCACAGCAAACCATCCGGATGCAGCGCTCATTCATGAAGCGGCGATCGGTAAGATCGCAGGTGAACAGATCATCAAACTGATGACACTCGGCCTGACAGAGCAGGAAGCAGAAGAACAGATTGTAAATGGTTTCTTAAAATAAGAAGAAACAGCGTGAGACTGGTAGATACGGAGGTAGTATTATGGTATTACAGTCGATAAAAAGTGTTTTTGCATTAATGACGATCATTGGCCTGGGATATTATTTTACAGGTAAGCCATGGTTTGGAAAAGCCGGTATGGATTTCCTTTCCAAGTTCACTATCCAGGCTACGATCCCATTTTATATGTTTTACAATATTTACAAGGATGTGGGAACCAGAGAGAATCTGTTCGATCTGGTAACCAAACTTCCTGTAACCTTTGGTGTGACGCTGATGAGCATTCTCGTGGGTGCGCTTGCAAGCAAGGTGTTTCGGGTGAGTGAAAAACGAACCAGTACGTTTATTGCCGCCTCGGCGTTCCCTAACGTGGTATTTATCGGATTCCCGGTTATTCAGGCCCTTTGGGGTGAAAATGTTTCTACGATCGGCGTAATCTTTTACATAGCCAATACCGTGACTTTCTGGACCATCGGTATCTGGCTGCTTCAGAGAGGAAAAGTTCAGAATACAGATGGTAAATCCCAGTTTCTTGAGAACTTAAAGAAGCTGATCAATCCTCCGATCATGGGTATGATCTGCGGTATTCTCGTGGTTCTGATCGGAATTGAGCTTCCGGATTTCGTGCAGAAACCGTTGACGATGATCAGTGGTGTAACTTCCCCACTTGCATTGTTCTTTATCGGAAGCGTAATTCGAAATATGGATAAGTCTTCCATGGCATTTGGCCGTGATCTGTTTGCGGCTTTGGCTGCAAGATTTATTCTGGTTCCGATCATGTCGATCTTGTTCCTGCGTATGATGCCGATCGCTCCGATGATGAAGCAGGTGTTCTTTATGTTATCAACGATGCCGGCTATGACTCAGATGGGTATTATGGCGAGACAGTATGACAGTGATTATGAGTTCGCCTGCACGGTGATCACGATGACGACGATCATCAGCATGTGTACGATTCCTGTTTTCATGTATATCATGCAGACATTTGCAGTATTCGGATAATATAACTGCATGTGCACTTTATTGGCTGCATACTTATGTTAAAAAGCATCAGGGATTTGCCATGACCAGTCAAAAAGCAGAAAATCTGTTGAATTTGGCGCTTTCCTTACCGGAGCGTGACCGGGTGCGAACCGAGGAATTAAATGTCGGATTTGATCCGGAAACGAACGTCTGGGAGATTATCGTCAAATACAGCGGAGGGTTGCGCGAAGCGTTGCAGCAGAGATTTCCTGAGGTCGGGATACAGGAGTTGCACGGAAATTATGCGATTCTGGAGATTCCGGAGCAGCTGGTGGAAATCGTTATTACAGATACACAAGAAATTGAATATGCAGAGAAACCAAAGAGGCTGTATTTTGCTTTGAATCAAGCAAGAGCAGCCTCTTGTTTTTTGCCTGTGCAGTCTGCAGAGCCATTGCAGCTGAGCGGACGCGGAGTTCTGATCGGCATTGTGGATTCCGGAATTGATCTGTTTCATAAGGATTTTAGAAATGAAGACGGAAGCTCCAGAATCTTGTTCTTGCAGGATCAGGTGTTGGGACAGGTGTTTACAAAGGAAGAGATTGATCAGGCCCTTCGTTTGGAGAGCAGAGAGGAAGGAGAACAAAGGATTCGGACCTCGGATCCGTCCGGGCATGGCACAGCCGTGGCGGGAATTGCAGCCGGGAATGGTCGAGAGAGTGATGGAAGATATCGCGGGGCGGCGTATGAGAGTGATTTAATCGTTGTGCGGCTGGGGATATCGGATCCGAATGGATTTCCGAGAACAACACAAGTAATGAAAGGACTTGATTTTGTTGTAAGTAAGGCCTCAGAACTGGGAAGACCGATCGCGGTCAATTTAAGTTTTGGCAATTCCTACGGTTCCCATGATGGAAGTGGTTTGTTTGAGCGATATATCGACCAGCTTGCAGAAGTTGGCCGCAGTGTTTTTGTGATTGGAACGGGAAATGAAGGTGATAAGGCAGGACACACAGAAGGACGTTTGCAGAGGACCGGGAAAGTGTCAGAGAACGTAGATTCAAGTGTCGAACTTTCTGTGGCACCGTACGAGACCGGGTTTAGTGTGCAGCTGTGGAAACATTATATCGATGAATTTGAAATCTTTCTCACAGATCCATCGGGAAAGATCACGCAATCGATCTTACAAAGAATCGGACCGACAGAAGTTGATATGGGAGGAACCAGAGTGCTGGTGTATTACGGAGAGCCGAATCCATTTTCAGAATCACAGGAAGTATATTTTGAGTTCCTTCCTAATGACAGGTATATCGAGAGCGGGATTTGGAAGTTTACGCTGCGTCCTCGCAATATTGTGAATGGGAGATATGATTTTTGGCTGCCATCTGCAGGCGCCCGAAATCGTTCAACCAGATTTTTACGGCCGACACCGGAAACAACTCTAACAGTTCCCTCTACTGCATTAAGGCCTCTTTCAGTTGGAGCGTATGATGATACTGTCATGACGTATGCTTCCTTTTCCGGAAGAGGAAATACGAGGGATTATCAGATTCCAAAACCGGATCTTGCTGCGCCGGGAGTCGGCATCATAGCTCCGCAGAGAGGAGGCGGATACGCTCCGGTAACAGGTACTTCCTTTGCGGCTCCATTGGCAGCAGGAGCAGCAGCACTGTTGATGGAATGGGGAATCGTCATGGGAAACGATCCATATTTGTATGGCGATAAGGTAAAAGCATATTTGCGCAAAGGAGCCAGACCGATCCCGGGTGAGACGGAATATCCGAATCCGCGTGTCGGATATGGTGCTTTGTGTGTGACAGATAGTATTCCAAAGTAAATCCGGGTTTGTCGAACTTTGATGTGTGAAAATAGTTCTAAAAATACTTCCATTGTGATATAATAAGGATATCGTGAATGTAAAATGCCAGAGTATTGGCAGCAGCCAAACACAAAGGAGGCGGTCTGTTTGAGTATCAGAGAAACGATGGAACAGTGGGAGCGTGAGAATTTAAGTCCTTACGCTGCATTGAGCAGTGAAACGAAGGGAAGAGAGCGCTGGGAGCAGCCCTGCGACATTCGCCCTGCGTATCAGAGAGACCGTGACCGCATTGTGCATTGTAAGTCATTCCGAAGATTAAAGCATAAAACACAGGTATTTCTTGCGCCGGAAGGAGATCACTACCGGACTCGCCTGACTCATACATTAGAAGTTTCCCAGATCGCCCGAACGATCGCTAAAGCATTGAGGCTGAATGAAAGTCTGACAGAGGCAATCGCCCTTGGACATGACCTTGGTCACACTCCGTTTGGTCATGCAGGCGAGTACATATTAAATGAGATCTGTGAAGAGGGATTTGCACATTATCGACAGAGTGTGCGTGTGGTTGAGGTGTTAGAGAAAAAGGGCCGCGGTCTGAATCTGACCAAAGAGGTTCGTGACGGAATCCTAAATCACGGATCTGCACGTATGCCTGCTACACTGGAAGGAAAAATCGTACGTTTTTCCGATAAAATAGCTTATATTAACCATGATATCGACGATGCGATCCGAGGAAAGATCATTACAGAGCATGACATTCCAAAGGAATATGCTGAGATTTTGGGAAATTCCGTAAAGGAACGTCTGGATATTATGGTTCATGATATTATTTTAAACAGTATGGATAAACCTGACATTCATATGTCTTCGGATGTAGAAGGTGCGATGAAGAATCTTCGTCAATGGATGTTTGACAATGTATATAAAAATCCGGCGGCTAAAAAGGAAGAGTATAAAGCACAGCAGCTGATCGTAAGTCTGTATCAGTATTATATGGATCATGTGGAGCAGCTTCCGGAGGAATATCTGACGATGATGGATGACTGGCTGGAAGATAAAGAACGGGTGGTGTGCGATTACATTGCAGGTATGAGCGACCGCTATGCCATTGACAAGTTTGAAGAACTCTTTGTTCCGAAGGCATGGAAGGCATAAGAAACAATAGAAACGATGGAGGAAATCGATGTATTATCCGGATGATGTGATAGAAGAGGTACGAACGAGGAATGACATTGTAGATGTGATTTCCCAGTACGTCAATTTAAAAAAGAAGGGTGCCAATTACTTTGGTCTGTGTCCCTTCCATAATGAGAAATCTCCATCCTTTTCCGTCTCTCCGGGAAAACAGATGTATTATTGTTTTGGCTGCGGAGCCGGAGGAAATGTGATCACATTTGTAATGGAATATGAAAACTATTCCTTTGTAGAAGCAGTGAAGATGCTGGCGGATCGTGTTGGGATCACGCTTCCGGAAGTAGAATATACGAAGGAAGCCAAGGCGGCTGCAGATCTGAAAAACACATTGCTGGAGATTAACCGACTGGCGGCCAACTATTTTTATTATCAGTTAAAGCAGCCGCACGGAAAGATCGGATATGATTATTTAAAACGCCGTCAGTTGACGGATGAGACGATCAAACGGTTTGGCCTTGGTTTTGCAAATAAGACGTCAAATGACTTGTATCAATATATGCGTTCGAAGGGCTATTCGGATGCGATCTTAAAAGAGACCGGACTCTTCTTTATTGAAGAGCGAGGTGCTCACGATAAATTCTGGAATCGCGTGATGTTTCCGATCCTGGATGTGAATAACCGTGTGATCGGATTTGGCGGACGAGTGATGGGAGAGGGAGAACCGAAGTATCTGAACTCTCCGGAGACAAAATTGTTTGATAAGAGCCGAAATCTTTACGGTCTGAATTATGCTCGCACATCAAGGGCAAAGTATATGCTGATCTGTGAAGGATATATGGATGTGATCGCACTTCACCAGGCAGGATTTACCAATGCAGTGGCATCTCTGGGAACCGCATTCACTTCTCAGCATGCAGTTCTGCTGAAACGTTATACGGATCAGGTGGTTCTGACTTACGACAGTGACGGAGCCGGTGTGAGAGCAGCACTTCGAGCGATCCCGATCCTGAAAGAAGTGGGAATGTCCGTAAAAGTTTTAGACATGAAGCCATATAAAGATCCGGACGAATTTATCAAAAATCTTGGTCAGGATGAGTTCCAGAAGCGAATTGACCGTGCAGTAAACAGCTTTATGTTTGAGATCTCCGTGATCCGAAGCGAGTATAATATGCAGGATCCGGAATCAAAGACCGGTTTTTACAATGCGGTTGCAAGAAAATTATTAGAGTTTTCCGAAAAACTGGAACGAGACAATTATACAGAAGCAGTTGCACGCGAGTATATGATCCCATTGGACGATCTGAAACGTCTTGTGGCAACGCTTGGCGGACAGATCGGAGTCGGAGTAAAACCGAAAGAAACCGACGGAAGTGTGCGTGCGAAGCAGAAAAAAGATAAAGAAGACGGCATTAAAAAATCACAGAGGTTATTATTGACCTGGCTGATCGAACGACCGGAACTGTTTGATAAGATTGAAGGGATCATTGCTCCGGAAGATTTTATCGATGAACTTTATCAGGAAGTCGCAGGAATGGTATTCGAAGAGCATAAAAAAGGAAATATTAACCCTGCTCAGATTTTGAATCGTTTTATTGAAGGTGAGGAACAATACAGGGAGGTGGCAGCGCTCTTTCATGCGAGCCTTGCTGAGTCTTTAAATAATGAAGAACAAAAGAAGGCGTTCTCTGAGACTGTGAAAAAGATCAAAAAGAACAGTCTGGAGGTACAGAGCAGAAGAGCAACCGATATTGCGCAGTTACAGAAAATCATCAGACAGCAGTCTGAACTGGCAAACCTGAAGATATCGCTGGATTGATCAGGAAAGCCTGAAAGGATGGGAAGTTATGGATGAAAAAGTGCTTACATTAGAGGATAAACTGGACAGGCTTTTGGCGTCTGCCAAAAAGAAAAAGAATGTTCTGGACCAGAAAGAAATCCTGGATATGTTTGCGGATGAAGACCTTTCGTCTGAAAAGCTGGACTATATCTATGACTTTCTGGAAAGTAAAAAGATTGATGTAATGCGGATGTCGATGGACGAAGACACTGATTCGGAATTGTTTCTGGATGAGGATCCGAAGGAAGAGGTGGATGTGGAGCACATCGATCTGTCTGTTCCGGATGGTATTGCATTGGATGATCCGATCCGCATGTATTTAAAAGAAATCGGTAAAGTACCGCTTCTTTCCACGGAGGAAGAGATCGAACTGGCAAAACGGATCGAGCTTGGCGATGAGGAGGCAAAGCGAACACTGGCGGAGTCCAATCTGCGTCTGGTAGTAAGCATTGCCAAACGGTATATGGGCAGAGGCATGCAGTTTCTGGATCTGATTCAGGAGGGAAATTTAGGTCTCATTAAAGCGGTAGAAAAATTTGAATATAAAAAAGGTTATAAATTCAGCACGTATGCCACATGGTGGATCCGTCAGGCAATCACACGCGCGATCGCCGATCAGGCGCGTACGATCCGGATTCCGGTTCATATGGTTGAAACGATCAATCGTTTGATCCGAACCCAGAGACAGTTGGTACAGACGCTGGGGAGGGAACCGTCCCCGGATGAAGTAGCGGCAGCCATGGAAATACCGGTAGAGCGTGTTCGTGAAGTGATGAAGATCTCCATGGATCCGGTTTCTTTGGAAACTCCGATCGGAGAAGAGGAAGACAGTCATTTGGGAGACTTTATTCAGGATGAACAGGTAATGGTCCCTGCAGATGCGGCGACATACACACTTCTGCGGGAACAGCTGACAGAAGTGCTTGAAACATTAACTGAGCGAGAGCAGAAAGTCCTTCGCTTAAGATTTGGATTGGATGACGGTCGTCCG
>JAFOCX010000136.1 GCA_017380975.1 Lachnospiraceae bacterium | reverse complement strand
GGAGGCCTGCAGGGAAGTGGACAAGATTCTGGATAGTTTTATTTGTAAGAATTTGTTTTTGTGTAATTCACAGAAGACGAAGTTTTATTTGCTGATGATGCCGGGGGAGAAGAAGTTTAAGACGAAGGAGCTTTCGGCACAGATAAACAGTGCCAGACTGTCTTTTGCAGGAGAGGAGTATATGGAGGAATTTTTGGATATTACTCCGGGTTCTGTCAGTGTGCTCGGTCTTGCAAATGACACGGAAAACCATGTACAGCTCCTGATCGATGCAGACGTTTTAAAAGACGAATATATCGGCTGCCATCCGTGCATCAATACTTCCAGTTTAAAAATAAAGACAGCAGACTTACTGGAAAAAATCCTGCCTGCTGTCCATCATGAATATATTTTAGTTGATCTGCCTTGGGAAGAATGATCTTCCTGAGGCTTTTCTTTTACTGCATCGCTCCGCTCGGACCAAATGTGTAGGAAACACCGTCAATAACTGCTGTGGTATTGGCAAGCATCGCACCGCCATTGGCCGGATCCAGATAATACCAGTTTCCGTCCGGTTTCACCCAGCCTGTATAATATCCCGTTTCATGGGCAAAATACCAGATCTCATTGACCTTCTCCCAGGTACCCGGTGTATAATCACTGCGGTCTGTCACTTGCATCGCTGCATAATCTTTAAAAGCAAACTCCAGACATACATCTCCGTAAATACCATTGACACGACCTTTGTCTGTGGACTGCCACATGGTGCGTCCGGTCATATTGTGGTCACTGCCGTATCTGGCAAGCCAGAGATCATATTTAAACTGGCTGGTATCCATTTCATCTCGGAATTTATAATAATCACTGTAAATGATCGGTGTATATCCAGCTTCCTCGATCACCTGGCAAAATGCATTGACCACATCCGTCAGTTCCTGTCTGGAAAGATCCAAAATGTACTGGGACTCTACATCCACTGCCAGCGGATATGTAATATTATACGGAAGAGCCTTTTCTAACGCATAACGGGCTGCCGCTTTTGCCTCTTCAACTGTCCGTGTCTGCAGGTACACATATGGAGTCGTGTGTACACCGTTGGCTTTTGCCTCACGCATGTTGGTATCAAACGTCGGATCCATGGTATATTCACCTTCATATCCAAAGGAACCCATACGGATCAGTGCAAAGGAAATATCATCTGCAGCAACTTTTCCCCAGTTTACATCTCCCTGCCATTTGGAAACGCTGACACCGCGGAGCAATGCACCATCGATCACTTTTCCTGCATCATCTACATAGCCAGCTGCTGTTTTTGTCCACGGAGTTACTTTTCCGCCCGGACCTAAAGAATCCGCTTCAACAACTCGATTATAACCCGGTCCGATTGACTCCTCAGCCAGCGCTGTCATGCAAGGCTGAGTTAATAAGCACGCTGCCAAAGTCATTGCAAATAATCGATTCATTTTCATCTATATCTACCTTCCTTTTCAGAATGTTGCTCTTTTATCTTTGACATTGCATATTATACCTCAAATATCTGAAAAAGTGTTTACATTTTATTTAATATTTCTGTGGCAAAATTATGGTAAACAAAAATAATAAGGCGGGATCTACACAGACTCCGCCTTAATGTCAGTATTAATTTTCAGAAACTGTATTTCCACTCATCTTCAGCACCATCAGTGTACCGATTGTCAGCACAATACCAACCGGAAGAGAGATCCATACAGACTGTACAAAACCTGCAACAATGTATGTTACAAAAGAAATCGCTGCTACAAGAAGTGCATACGGAAGCTGCGTGGATACATGATTTACATGCTCACACTGCGCACCTGCAGACGCCATGATCGTTGTATCGGAAATCGGAGAACAGTGGTCACCGCACACCGCACCTGCCATACATGCAGAGATGGAAATGATCATCAGCTCCGGATTTGTGTTCTGGAATACTGCTACAACGATCGGGATCAGGATACCGAATGTGCCCCAGGATGTTCCTGTCGCAAATGCAAGGAAGCAGCCAACGACGAATACGATCGCCGGAAGGAAGTTGATCAATCCGGATGCTTTCTCCATTACCATCGTTGCTACGAACACATCTGCTCCAAGACTGTCCGTCATTGCTTTTAATGTCCATGCAAATACCAGGATCAGGATTGCAGAAACCATGGACTTAAATCCCTCTGGTACACAATCCATGCATTCCTTAAATGTAAGGATGCGGCGGATCAGGTACAGTGCGATTGTAAATACAAGTCCGAAGAAGCTGCCCATGGAGAGACCTAAGGACGCATCACAGTTGGAAAATGCTGTAATAAAGTCTTCACCTGCAAAGAAACCACCTGTATACAGCATACCGATCACGCAGCATACAATTAAGGATACGATCGGAATAATAAGATCTAAAACAGTTCCTTTTGCATTTACCGCCTCTTCCTCAACTGCCTCGTACGGTCTGCCGGATGTTGTGAAAAGATCACCTTTCACTGCATTTTCTTCGTGTTTCTTCATGGAACCGAAATCAACCTTCATGATCACAAGACCAATCATCATGAGGAGAGTCAGCAGTGCATAGAAATTGTACGGGATCGCACGGCAGAAAATGGAAAAACCATCTTCACCTTCAACGAAACCTGTTACTGCTGCTGCCCAGGAAGAAATCGGAGCAATAATGCAGATCGGAGCTGCAGTTGCGTCGATCAGATACGCAAGTTTCGCACGGGATACTTTGAACTTATCTGTAACCGGACGCATGACACTTCCTACTGTAAGGCAGTTGAAATAATCATCAATAAAGATCAGCATTCCAAGGATGATGGTTGCAAGCTGTGCACCTACGCGTCCTTTGATCTTGCTTGCTGCGAACTGACCAAATGCAGCAGAACCGCCTGCACGATTCATCAAAGACACCATGGTTCCAAGTACAACGAGGAAAATCAAAATACCTACATTGTAGCTGTCAGAAAGAACGGAGATCATACCATTCTCAAAAATGTGTGTGACTGCCAGTTCAAAATTCATACCGGAATACAGGAATCCTCCTGCT
>JAFOCX010000135.1 GCA_017380975.1 Lachnospiraceae bacterium | reverse complement strand
ATTCTGCCACAATTTGATTCATTTGCAAACAATTTTATAACATTTTTCTTACGGAGATTAGGGGAAGGCGTGGCAAAAGAGGGGGTATTTTTCATCTGCACAATGGCCCAACGGTTCAACGCCGGGCTCAAAATGAACAAAAAATGGGCCGTCGCAATATTCGCAACAGCCCATTTTCTCGCACTTTACGCGCCCTGTTTTTCTACCTGAACGATAGCCTGCTTCTGCATCGGGATACGGCAGTTCTTGTTGCTGCCGAACTCAACGATTACAGTGTCATCTGTCATATCGATGATCACACCGTAGAAACCGCTGGATGTAAGAACATAATCACCAACAGCGATGCTTGCCATTAATTCTTCCATTCTCTTCTTTTCCTTCTTCTGCGGTTTGATCGCGATGAAATACATGAACGCACAGATCATGACTACGTATACAACCCAAAATACCGGATTATTCATTCTTGCTGCACCTCTCTTTCTTATTTCTGTTTATCTTTGTAATTTCCTGATACACCTTCCAGCTTTTTCGCCTTGTATTCAGCGTAGCAGTGATTATCAATTGCTTCTCGGATCTCCGTCATCATTGTATTATAGAAGTAGAGGTTATGAAGTACGCAAAGGCGCATACCTAACATCTCTTTCGCCTTTAACAGGTGACGGATATAAGCTCTGCTGTAGGAGCGGCATGCCGGACACTGACAGCCTTCTTCGATCGGACGCATGTCCTTTGCGAACTGCTCGTTGAACAGATTGATCTTACCATAGTTGGTATATACATGTCCATGGCGGCCGTTTCTTGTCGGGTATACACAGTCAAAGAAGTCTACGCCGCGGTCTACCGCCTCTAAGATATTTGCCGGTGTTCCCACGCCCATCAGGTAAGTCGGTTTGTGTTCCGGAAGATGCGGTACGGTCACATCCAGGATACGGTACATATCTTCATGGCTCTCACCAACAGCAAGACCGCCCAGCGCATAACCGTCCAGATCCATTTCTGTGATCTTCTTTGCATGTTCCACACGAATATCCTCAAATGTACCGCCCTGGTTGATACCAAAGAGCAGCTGCTCTTTATTCACGGTATCGTCCAAAGAATTCAGACGGGCCATTTCTTCTTTACATCTTACCAGCCAGCGGGTTGTTCTGGCAACGGAATTCTCCATATACTCTCTGGTACACGGATGCGGTGCGCACTCATCGAATGCCATCGCAATGGTAGAACCAAGGTTAGACTGGATCTGCATACTTTCTTCCGGACCCATAAAGATCTTGCGTCCGTCAATATGGGAGTTGAAGTACACGCCTTCCTCCTTGATCTTACGCATTCCCGCCAGAGAGAATACCTGGAATCCGCCGGAGTCTGTAAGGATCGGACGATCCCAGTTCATAAACTTATGAAGTCCGCCCATCTCCTTGATCAGTTTATCACCGGTACGTACATGCAGATGGTAAGTATTGGACAGCTCTACCTGTGTCCCAATGCCGCGAAGGTCATCGGTGGAAACCGCACCTTTGATCGCTGCAACTGTACCAACATTCATAAATACCGGAGTCTGGATCGTGCCGTGAACAGTTTCCATCGTCGCTCTCTTAGCACGTCCGTCCTTTGTCAGAATTTGATATTTCATGGTTTTCTCCATTTAATTATTCATCGTCTTCTTCCACTTCAAATGTCAGGTTCTTGCTCATCATATACCAGAGAGTTCCTGTCAGACATACAGAGGAGTATGTACCGCAGAGGATACCTGCCATCAGCGGCAGTGCAAATTCACGGATGGAAGATACACCCATAATGAACAGGATCAGAACCATAACAAATGTTGTGAAAGATGTATTGATACTTCTTGTAAATGTCTCGGTAATACTTAAGTTTACGAGATCTTTCAGATCACTGTGCAGCTTGCCGTACTCGTTCTGCTCCATTTTAATATGTTCACGGATACGGTCAAAGATAACGATCGTCGCATTGATCGAGTAACCAACAATGGTCAGAAGACATGCGATCGCAGTGGAGCCCATGGACCACTTTGCAAGTGCATAGCATGCCAGAACAACTGCAACGTCGTGTACCAGTGCGATAACCGCACTTCCTGCGTAACGGATATTTTTGAAACGGATCCAGATATAGATCAGCATACAAACAGTCGCAATGGCTGTTGCAACGATCGCATCTTTCTTCATTTCATTACTGATCGCACCGGAAATACTTTCCGCAACGATCTTATTCTCATCAACACCAAAATGCTCTGCAAGAGCCGCATCCAGGGCCTGACGTTCTTCCACATTCAGTGTTCTTGTCTTAATGATCACTTCAGTTGTACCGGCAACCTTCTGTGTCTGTGTGCCGGCATTGCCTGTGATCTCCTCAACCACCGGAACAACCTCATTGGAGATCTGCTCCAGAGTCATATCTTCATTGAAGGTAACATTTGTGGATGTACCGCCCTTGAAATCAAGACCGTAGTTGAAGATACCGCCGATGCTTGCCTTGTTCATCGCCATACCTGCGATACCCGCGATAACGGCAACGCAGGAAACTGCGATCCAGAGTTTCTGTTTCCCAAGGAAATCAACCGGCTGTTTTTCTTTTCTCACACCATAGAATTTTGCATCAGTGAAACCAAGTTCAAACAGGGTGTTCATTGCAAATTTTGTCACGAACAGCGCTGTAAACATAGAAAGAACGATACCGATCGCCAGTGTGGAGGCAAATCCCTTTACTGTACCGGAACCTCTCCAGAAAAGAACTGCTGCTGCGATCAATGTTGTAATATTACCGTCAACGATCGCGGATAATGCCTTGGCAAAACCTGTCTTAATGGCGGATTTTACGGTCTTTCCGACACCGATCTCTTCCTTAATACGTGTAAAGATGATGACATTGGCATCTACGGCCATACCGATAGAAAGAATGATACCTGCAATACCCGGAAGTGTCAGTGTCACTTCAAATGCAGCCAGCAGGATCAGCATCAGTGCCACATACAGAGTCAGCGCAAAAGAAGATGCAAGACCCGGAATACGGTAAACAGCGATCATAAATACGCAAACGATCGCAAAACCGATCGCAGCCGCTTTTAAGCTTGTATAGATCGCTTCCTGACCAAGTTTCGCACCAACCACGTTGGAACGGAGTTCTTCCAGTTCCAGAGACAGGGAACCGATACGGATCGTAGTAGCCAGTCTTTCCGCTTCTTCATAAGAGTCCATACCGGTGATGGATGCCTGACCGCCTGTGATCGCAGTCTGAACGGTCGGAGCAGACTTGATCTCACCATCATAAATAATATAGATGATCTTACCGATATTGGCTGCAGTCACCTCAGCAAACTTCTGAGCACCTTCATCTGTGAAAGTGAGTAAAACTTCATAGCTTAACTGTCCGGTCTGGTTGTGTTTGTAGCTCATTCCTTTTGCAGAAGCTACATCAGTTCCTTCCAGAACAGTCATTCCGGATTCGTCTACAAACAGGAGAGAACCCGGTTTACCCAGCTCCTCAAGAACCTGATTTGCATCGGAAACGCCCGGAATATCAATATTGATACGGTTGCCGCCTTCCTGATATACCTCTGCTTCAGAGCTGTATGACTCAACTCTCTGCTGAAGCTTATACTGGGTATCAGCCATAGCCTCTTCACTGGGATTTTCATCAACTGCCTGGTATGTGATACTTACACCGCCGGCCAGATCAAGACCAAGTTTGATGCCGCCTTCCTGGAAGGTCACGCCATTTTCATCTGTGATAAGTTTGCTCTTCT
>JAFOCX010000134.1 GCA_017380975.1 Lachnospiraceae bacterium | reverse complement strand
GAGCATGAGCGTACTCAACAACTTTCTTTGTAAGTTCGATGTTCTCTTCGAAGGAATGGTGGGAACCATCGATCATAACGGATGTGAAACCGCTGTCGATACATGCTTTACAGATTTCGAAATCTGCGCCGTGATCAAGGTGAAGAGCGATCGGAATGTTCGGGTTCTCGATAACTGCTGCTTCTACGAGTTTTTTAAGGTATGTCGGGTTTGCATACTTTCTAGCACCTGCAGAAACCTGAAGGATGATCGGGGAGTTAAGTTCGCCGGCTGCCTCTGTGATAGCCTGAACGATTTCCATGTTGTTTACGTTGAAAGCACCGATTGCATAGCCGCCTTCATAAGCTTTTTTAAACATCTCTGTTGTTGTAACTAATGCCATAATAATTATTCCTTTCTATGTATAGTAATTATTGCACGTAGATATATTACTACAAAATTATAAAGTTAACAATCTATTTTTTATGAAATTCTTTGCTGTAAACTATTTATTTTACTTCACAAACGAAATCGGTTCATATATAATTATCTGTGTTTGTAAAAAAACATCATTAAAATTTTCACATTAATTTACATAAAAATATTATGTTAATATGATTCTGGAGAAATAATATGATGAACATAATTGAGATCAATGATATTTCAGCACCTGAGCTGGATATTTATGCCCGATTAAATGAAAACCAGCTGGCTCACTATTACGAACCGGATTTGGGGATTTTTATAGCTGAGAGTCCAAATGTAATAGAACGGGCTTTAAATGCCGGTTATGAACCGATCTCGTTCTTAATGGAACGCAAAAATATTGATAAAGAGATGAAACATATTCTGGAACGATGTGAGCAAGTACCGGTATATACAGCCGAATTGGATGTCTTAACAAAACTCACCGGTTTTCATCTTACTCGCGGTGCTCTTTGTGCAATGAGAAGACGTGAACATCCATCAATTGATGAGATTTGTAAATCTGCAAAAAGAATTGCAGTTTTAGAAAATGTTGTAAACCCGACCAATGTCGGTGCTATCTTCCGTTCTGCGGCTGCTTTACACATGGACGCTGTTCTTCTTACTCCGGGATGCAGTGATCCGTTATACCGTCGCTCAAGTCGCGTGAGCATGGGTACAGTATTTCAGGTACCGTGGACTTATATTGGCAATGCAGTATCCGATTGGCCTAGTCCTATGTTATCGAGACTTAAAGAATTAGGATTTAAAACTGCTGCGATGGCATTATCCGATAACTCTGTCAGCATTGACGATACTAATCTCATGCGCGAAGATAAACTGGCGATCATTCTTGGTACAGAAGGCGATGGGTTGGCTTCTGAAACGATTGCAGACTGCGACTATACTGTAAAGATTCCGATGTCACACGGTGTCGACTCTTTAAATGTTGCTGCAGCAAGTGCAGTCGCATTTTGGCAGTTAGGTAATAAATAATGATATATAGTTGATATAAAAAGCCCCAACAATATTGAAACGCTTCAATACTGCTGGGGTATTTCTATTTATCTGATACCATAATTTTCAATGATATAGTCCATGTCTTTATCGCCGCGTCCGGAGAGACAGATTAAGATGGAACCCTTACCCATCTCTTTTGCGAGCTTCATTGCATATGCAACTGCATGTGAACTCTCAATTGCCGGGATAATACCTTCTAATCTGGAAAGTTTGAAGAATGCATCGATTGTTTCTTCATCGTTTATTACATCATATTTTACTCTTCCAAGGTCGTGAAGGAATGCATGTTCCGGACCGGAGGAAGGATAATCAAGGCCGCTTGCTACAGAATATACCGGTGCCGGATCTCCGTTTTCATCTTTTAACATAATGCTGTTGAATCCGTGCATGATACCTTCTGTACCATATTTAAGGCTGGCAGCATGATCACCGAGTTTCTCGCCTCTTCCAAGCGGTTCTACACCGTAAATATCCACCGGGTAATTTAAGAATCCGGAGAACATACCCATTGCATTGGAGCCTCCGCCAACACATGCAACTACGGCATCCGGAAGTTCACCGGTCATCTCAACAAACTGCTCTCTCGCCTCAATGCCTACGATACTCTGGAAATCTCTTACCATCATCGGGAACGGATGCGGGCCGAGAACGGAACCGATACAGTAAATCGCATCTTTATATTCATTTGCATAAGCTTTAAATGCAGCATCTACTGCTTCTTTTAATGTTGCAAGGCCTTCAGTAACCTCAATTACATTCGCGCCGAGAATCTTCATTCTTGCCACGTTCGGAGCCTGCTTCTTGATATCCACAGAACCCATATAAATATCGCATTCAAGGCCAAAATATGCAGCTGCTGTAGCAAGAGCTACACCATGCTGTCCTGCACCTGTTTCTGCGATTACTTTCTTCTTACCCATGTATTTGGCAAGGAGAGCTTCACCCATACAATGGTTGAGTTTATGTGCGCCTGTATGATTCAGATCTTCACGTTTTACGTACAACTGAACATCACCGAGAGAATTGGATAAACGCTCCAAATGAGAGATCGGAGTCGGTCTGCCCTGGAATTCTTTTCTGATACGTCTGAGTTCTGCGATGAACTTTCTGGATTTGCAGATTGTGAAATAAGCATCATTGATCTCTTTCATTGCCTGAGCAAGTTCTTCAGAGATAAAACAGCCGCCGTATTTGCCAAAATAACCGTTTTTATCCGGATAGTTTTTAAAATAAGTATCGAAATCCACGCCATTATACATCATAATCATTTTCCTCCTGAACTTTCAATAAAATGTCCTGTCATGGAACAAATAAAAAATCCCTGACAGAAATAGTCAACTTCTGTCAAGGACGAATAATTCATATCCGCGGTGCCACCTTGAATTCACGTTTCCGTGCTCTTTCAGGATACTAACATATCCCAGGCAACTGACGTATGCCTTCACGTTGCAGAATACTCTGCGATCACTCGCATTTGACTGCACCCTCCGCGGTCCATTTGACGACTTGTTTCTCACCTGATCTCAGCTGTACAGGCTCTCTGTAAAGGCATCATCGCCGTTATCTCCGCATCAACGGTTTAACTAATTAAATTGTTATAGTATATATAACACCAATATATGCAATTGTCAATAATATTTTACGCATTTTGAGCAATTAATATAATTCGTTCAACGTCAATCCGGAATGCGAGGATCACTGAACCATAGGAGCCTGCGCAAAGTATACAATTGTAAGAGAATCTCCTGCTTCAATAGAGTCAGATATCATACCATTCATCTGTTTCACTTCTCGAATATACTCGCGGATCTCCATCCCGGAATGCTGATTATATGTCTTTGCAATGGACCAGAGTGTATCGCCTTTTTCAATCTCAATGTCTGTATAATAACGCTCGTAGACTACTTTGTTTTCTTCTTCGCTCGCCATAACCAGAGTCTTACCAAAGAAACAAGATAATACCGCAACAAATAATACTAACATAACGAAATATTTCTTCATCTTAAATCCCTCCAGCAACCGAAAGTTTGTTCGCGAACGTTTGTTCTGTTTACATATTAGCACCAGAACAAATGTTTGTCAATATATATCGAACATTTTTTTCGAACAAAGGTTTGCTTTTTAATCGAACATATGTTAGTATAGTACTTGAAAGATAATACCGGATATGGTGTTCATTACCGTAAGGAGGAACTGTGATGAGTAAGGGTAAGATTACTGATAAACAGAGAGAAATTCTTGAATATATTAGAGATACTATTTTGGCAAAGGGATATCCGCCGGCAGTACGTGAGATCTGTGAGGCTGTACATTTGAAATCCACTTCTTCTGTTCACTCTCATTTAGAGACGCTTGAGAAGAACGGATATATTCGACGCGACCCAACAAAACCGCGTACCATCGAGATTTTGGACGATGATTTTGCACTTACACGCCGCGAGATGGTCAATGTTCCTGTCATCGGCACTGTTGCTGCAGGCATGCCGATCCTTGCAGAGGAAAATATCGAAGATTACATGCCGATCCCGGTTGAGATGCTTCCGAACAAGGAAGTATTTATGTTAAAGGTAAAAGGTGAAAGTATGATCGATGCCGGCATCTTTAACAATGACAGAGTGATCGTAGCAAAACAGGATACTGCTATGAATGGTGAGATGGTCGTTGCTCTGGTTGATGATTCTGCAACGGTAAAGACATTCTATAAAGAACATGGTCATTTCCGTCTTCAGCCTGAAAATGCCTCTATGGATCCGATCATTGTAGATGAAGTACAGATCCTTGGAAAGGTGATCGGTCTGTTCCGCATGATGCGATAAATTTTATAAAAGAAACGTATTGAAGAAATTTACAATATAGTCATTTGATTCAACTCAAGCTTTCATGAAGGAGGTTTACACTATGAAAGAACAGT